>JAJFJE010000057.1 GCA_021774355.1 Alphaproteobacteria bacterium | reverse complement strand
GACGGTTACGTCGGTGCCGCTGTTCAGGGCCGCCACGACCGTCGCAAGGTCGATGTCGATCGGGTCCGTCGGATTGCTGGTCAGCACGGCGTCGACCGGATCGATCAGCCAGGTCCCGGCGGTTCCGGCGGGGGCACTGGCGTCGATGGTGGCGCCGGCAACCTGGATGCGGGTCTTGGACGAGGTCTCGATGGCCCCGCCCGTGCCGCCCGTGGCGCCGCCCCGGGCCCGCACCGTGCCGGCGACCACGGCCTGCCGCCCGGCGCCGACCGACACGGTTCCGCCGTCGCCGCGGCGGCCGGCCGAGACGTCGATCACGCTGTTCGCGGTCAGGGTGACGTCGCGGCCGCTGACCGCCACGGCGCCGCCGGAACTGTCCAGCCGGCCGGAGACGGTGGTGGCGCCGTCGGCGCCGGCGAGGATGATGACGCCCCGGTCGAGGCCGACGCTTTTGGCCTCGATCACGCCCGACATGTCGATGGCGCCGTCGACCACGCCCTTGGCCTGGGCGGCGGTCAGCAGGACCCGCCCGCCGGGATTGACGATGCGGCCGGCCTGCACCACCTGGGTGCCGCCGCCGGTGGCGACCTGGGCGCCGGTATCGAAGGCGATCAGGCCGTCGCCGGCCAGATCGACGGTAAAGGTTTCGGCGCTGCCCATGGCGACGGTGCCGACCGAGGCCGCGATGACCCCGTCATTCTCGACCCCGGGGGCGACCAGGCCGACCAGGCCCTTGGCGCCGACCGTGATCTGTCCGCGATTGACCACCCGGGCCTGGGGATTGGCGGTCGGACGGTCGAAGACGTCGCGGCCGCGCATGAAGTCGCCGGTGTCCAGGTCGCTGGTGGTGGCGACGAAGCCGCCGACCCGGACCTCGGCGCCATTGCCGACCATGACGCCGTTCTGGTTGATCAGATAGACGATGCCGTTGGCGTCCAGCTTGCCGTCGATGACCGAGGCGTCCGGGCCGGTCACCCGGTTCAGCGCGACGGAATGGTCCGAGGGCTGGACGAAGCGGGTGGTTTCGTTGCGCCCGACCGAAAAGCCCTGCCAGTCGATGGCCGCGCGGTCGCTGCCCTGGTGGATGGTGGTGACGTTGCCGGTGGCCGTGATGGTGGCCTCGCCCCCGACCACCGTCCCGCCGGAGGGATTGGCAAGGACCAGGGTGGCCGGCAGCAGGCCGGCCGTGGTCAGGGCCGTGGTCGCCAGCAGGCGAGGCAGCAGGGCGGGCAGGCGCATCCGGATGTCCTCAGAATTGGCCGACCAGGCGCACGAAGATCTGCGGGTCGCGCTGGTCGCCCTTGAGATCGGCCCGGTCGTGGTTCAGCGGCTTGGCCAGTTCCAACTCGGCCCGGGCGATCTGTTCGAAAAATACCCGGACGCCGCCGCCGGTGGAACTCAGATGGTCGTCCTGGCTGCCAGGGTCGCGGTTCCAGACCTGCCCGGCATCGAAGAAGCCATAGAGCTGCAGCGGCAGGGTGGTGCCCTCGCCGGGGGCGATGCTGGTGTTGAGCTGCAGTTCCGAGGACAGGCCGACCCCGTCGTCGCCCGACAGCTCGCCCGGGGCATAGCCACGCCCGAAGCGATAGCCCCCCAGGCGAAATTCCTGATCGGCCAGCAGGGCGCGGCTGGCCCATTGCCCGGCCACGGTCACCAGGCCGTCGAGGCTGACGTCGTCCAGGGTCAGGAAATGCTGGTGCCGGGTCAGTTCGGCGGTGATCTTGGCAAACCGGCCCGAGCCGGCGTCCCGGCTGACCAGGCTGTCGCGCTTTTCGGTGGCACCCAGGATGGGCAGGCCCAGATGGCCCGAGACGGCGATGGTGGTCACCCCGCCCAGGCCGTCATAGAACTCGGCCTCGGCGCCGGCGCGCAGGGTGCGGATGCTGTCGTCGGCGAATTTGACGTTCGCCGCCTCGTCCCGCTCGTCATAGCTCTCGAACGCCACGGTGCCCCACAGGCTCAGCCGGCGGCCGCGCAGCACCGGATAGCGCAGGCCGATGCTGGCGCGCAGGCTCTCGGTCTCGATATCCGCCGGGGCGAGGGTGAAGCCGGGCTCGCCGCGGCCATAGGCGACCAGGCCTTCCAGGGTCAGGCCGTCGGGCGATAAAGCCGCCTGGCCGTCCATCTGGACCAGGCGCTGCTCGTCGTTGAACAGGGTCGAATAGACGATCAGGTCCAGCCTTTCGCCCAGGCCGGTAAAGGCGTTCATCCCGGCGCCGGCGGTGGCCGACAACCGCCCGGTGAAGCGCGAGGCGCGATTATCCATCGCGGCAAAGCCGTCGAACGGCTTGCGCTTGACCTCGACCAGCAGGCGGCTGGCGCCGGCTTCGCCGCCCAGCGGGCTCAGGGTGCCGCGGGCGCTGATGCCGGGCAGGTCGTTGACCAGAAGCAGCGCCCGTTCGATGGTCGCCAGGCGGGTTGGGCCGCTGCCGGCATTGACTGGCGCCAGCATGGTCTCGATCAGGTTCTGCACGGCACCGGCATCGCCCTGGACCGTGACTTCGGCCACCCGGCCCTCGACCACCTGCAGGCGGACCCGGCCGTCGGCAATGCGCTGGGCCGGTACCACCACCCGGGTCAGAACAAAGCCGTCGCCCCGGTAGCGGGCCTCGACCGCCTGGGCCAGGGCAAAGATGTCGGCCAGGCTGACGGTGCCGTTCAGACGGTCCCGATAGAGCGGTTCGAAAGTGTCGGCCGGATAGGCGGTCACGCCGTCGATGGCGAGGCCGGCCAGGGTGAAGGTAATGCCCTTGGCGCCCGCCGGGGCATCGCTCGCGGGGGCCGGGGCCAGTTCGATGGCGGCGCCTGCCGGGGTCGTCGTGCCCGGGCTCAGGGCCTCGGGGGCGACGGAAGGCCGGGCGCTGTCGGGCAGTGCCTGGGCGGCAGCGGGGTGACCCGCGGCACCGGCCAGCACGAACGCGCAGGCCAGCACGAACGATGAGGCCGGCACGAACGATGAGGCCAGCACGACCGGCCGGGTCCCGCTCCGTTCCCCGATGCGTGGTTGCTGTCGCACGATGCCCCCTACCCCATGACCTGTTAACGACCAGGCTCGACCGGACGAAGCTAGCATGGCCCGGCGCAGCGCGGAAATGCTGTGAACCCCATCACAACACGGGATATTTTGCCAGCCGGCTGCGCAGCTCGGCGCGCAGGGCGGCAAAGCGCTCGGCGCCCAGGCCGAGAAACGGCACCGGCAGGAATGCCGCGTCGGTAAAGCCCAGATAGGCCTGGGCTTCATTCAGAACCAGTTCTTCGTTGCTGCTGTCATAGCCCAGGGCGCCCAGGATCTCGCGCACCCGCTGGCGTTCCTGCTCGGTCACGGCCGCGACCCAGAAATGGCGGCAGATCTCCGGATAGTCCTGGTAGACGAAGAACCGGCCATGGGCCAATTCGTGATCGAGTACCGCCTTGCGCACCGCGATTTCCTGGGCCTCGCCGCCGCTGCCGACCGTCAGCCGCGACAGCGTCAGCAGGGCCCCCGGCGGCCCGGCCGAGCTGTAGCCGCCGCTGGCGATGGGGCGGATCAGGCGGACTTTCAGGGCAATGTCGAAGATCTCCTGTTCGGCCGCCGTCAGGCGGCCCCGGGCCAGGGAGAAGAAATAGGCCAGCTTGGCATTTTCGTAATCATGGCCGAAATAGAACGCCTCGGGGGGGCGGCCATAGGGTGCCATCAGGCGCGCCAGGTCGGCCGGCTCGACCAGGCGGTCGCGCGGCGCGCCCTCGAGTTCGGTCAGGGCGGCGACCCGGTTGAGCGCTGCCGCCTGGGTGGCCAGCGAGGGGAAATCGATTACCGTGATGCGCGGCTCGGCGGCCAGGCGATAGACCTGCAGGCGGTCGCTCAGGGTGCCGGCAATGGTCGCCGAATCGGCGCGGACCGGGCTCGGCTCGCCGGTCGTGCCGAGGCGGCTCTGGTCGCCCTGGACCAGGTCGCCTGCGACCAGCGGGCGTTCGGCCGCCAGGCCGGCGGTGATCGCCAGGAGCAGGACGAGCGCAGTCCACCACGGTGCAGCGTGCCGGCGTCGTGAAGCGGTGTCGATCATGAGTCCATTCTGGTTGAGTGCCGCGCCGTCCCCGCTATGCTCGCGTCGTGGTGCCGTCCCTGCCCGTCCTGCCTATCGATGCCGTCCTGCCCGCGCTTGGCGCGGCCCTGGATCGGCACGCGACAGTGATCCTGGAGGCCCCGACGGGGGCCGGCAAGACGACCCGGGTGCCGCCTGCATTGTTGGCCATGCCCTGGGCCGCCGCCAAGCGTATTGTGATGCTGGAGCCGCGCCGGCTGGCCGCCCGGGCCGCGGCCGGACGGATGGCCGCGGAATATCGCCAGGAGGTCGGCGAAACCGCCGGCTACCGGATCCGTTTCGACAGCCGGGTCGGCCCCGCCACCCGGATCGAGGTGGTGACCGACGGCCTGTTCACCCGCATGATCACCGACGATCCGGCGCTCGAGGGCGTCGCCGCCGTGGTCTTCGACGAGTTTCACGAACGCAGCCTCGAGGTCGATACCGCCCTGGCCCTGTGCCTCGATGCCCAGGCGGTGCTGCGCCCCGATCTGCGTCTGGTGGTGATGTCGGCGACCCTCGACGGCGCGCGCCTGTCGTCGTTTCTGGGCGGCGCCCCGGTGATCCGTTCGGAAGGACGGCTGTTTCCGGTGGCCGTGCACCACGCCGCGCCGCGCGATGCCGAGGTGCCGCTCGACCGGCTGGTGGCGCGGGGCATCGCCCGGGCTCTCGAGGCCCAGCCGGGGGACGTCCTGGTGTTCCTGCCGGGGCGGGGCGAGATCGAGCGGGTGGCCCGGCTGGTGGACCAGCCGGCGGGCGCCGGCCCGGTGGTCCACCGGCTTCACGGCGAGCTGGACCAGGCGGTTCAGGATGGCGCCCTGCGGCCGGCCCCGGCGGGACAGCGCAAGGTGATCCTGGCGACCAACATTGCCGAGACCAGCCTGACCATCGACGGTGTCGGGGCCGTGGTCGATTCCGGTCTTGCCCGGTTCAATGTCTATGATCCCGGTTCGGCCATGAGCCGGCTGGTGACCGAGCGGATTTCGCTCGCCTCGGCCGAGCAGCGCCGCGGCCGCGCCGGCCGCCTGGGCCCCGGCCTGTGCTTCCGCCTGTGGACGGCCGCCGAGGAACGCGCCATGGCGCCGGCCACGGCGCCCGAAATCGCCCGGGCCGATCTCGCGCCCTTTGCCCTGGACCTGGCGCTCTGGGGGGTTGCCGATCCGGCCACCCTGCGCCTGCCCGACCAGCCCAATGGCGGTCGCTTTGCCGCCGCCCGCCTGCTGCTCGACGAACTGGGCGCGCTCGACCGGGCCGGCCGGCTGACCGCTCATGGCCGGGCCCTGGCGGCCCTCGGCACCCACCCCCGGCTGGCCCAGCTGATGATCGAAGGCCGGGACCGGGGCGAGGGGGCGATGGCCGCCCGCCTGGCGGCGGTGGTCGAGGGGCGGGATATCCTGCGTCTGCCGCCCGGCATGCGCGATTGCGACCTGCTGCGCCGTCTCGATGCCCTGGCCGGGCGCCGCCAGGGCGAGAGCGGCGCGCTCCGGGCGGCGCGCCAGACGGCGGCCCAATGGCGCCGCCGCCTGGGCGTGGCCCGGGACGCGCCCGATCGGCCGGATGCTGCCGCCGAGCTGGTGGCGCTCGCCTTTCCCGACCGGGTTGCCCGGCGCCGCCCGGGTGGCGAGCCACGCTTCCTGACGGTCGGCGGGCAGGGCGTCAGCCTGGACCCCGCCGATCCCCTGGCGGCGGCCGGGTGGCTGGCGATCGCGCGGCTGGACGGTGCCCCCCGCGAGGCGCGGATCCAACTGGCGGCCCAGCTCGACGACCATGCCGCCGAAACCCTGTTCGCCGGGCGCATCGAGACGACGGCAACGGTTGCCTTCGATGGCGACATCGTCCGGGCGCGCCGCCGCCGGAGTCTCGGCGCCATCGTCCTGGCGGACGAGCCCTGGCCCGATGCGCCGCCCGATATGGTGGCGGCCGCCCTGGTCGACGCCCTGGGCAGCCGGGGGGTGGAGCGCCTGCCCTGGACCGCCGCGGCGGCGGCGTTGCGCCACCGGGTCGCCTTCGCCCGCCGGATCGAAGGCGCCGACTGGCCCGACTGGTCGGACACGGCGCTGGCCGCGAGCCTGGGTGACTGGCTGGGGCCCGCGCTGAGCGGCATGACCCGCCTGAGCGACGTCGCCCGGATCGATCTCGGCCAGGTGCTGCAGCAGCAACTCGATCCCGCCGCCCGGCACCGCCTCGACCGGCTGGCGCCGGCCAGCATCACGGTGCCGTCGGGCCGGGACGCGATCCTGGACTACAGCCAGGAGGCAGGCCCGGTTCTGGCGGTGAAGCTGCAGGAGATGTTCGGCACGGCGGCCACGCCCCGGGTGGCCGGCGGCCGCGTGCCGGTGATCGTGCACCTGCTGTCGCGGGCCGGCCGGCCGGTCCAGGTGACCCGGGAACTCGCCAGCTTCTGGGCCATCGGCTACAAGGCGGTCCGGGCCGATCTCAGGGGTCGCTACCCGAAGCATCCCTGGCCCGACGATCCGACCACCGCGCCGGCCACCGCCTATACCCGGCGGCGCGCCGAAAGCGGCCGCCCGTGACGGTCATTCCGTCAGGTTGGTGGTGTAGGTCTTGGACGCGCCGCCGGTGTCGACTTCCAGGAACCGGGTCGTGGCCAGGCCGCGGCTGGCGCACCGGTCCTGGTCCGTGACGGTGAATTCGGCGGTTTTGGTGCAGAACGGCTTATCGCCGCCCCAATGGCTGCCGTCGCCGCTTTCGCCATAGAGATAGACATAGCGCACGGTCAGGGCGCCGCCGATCACGGTGCTGCATTTGCCCGGCGCGATGTTCCACCAGCCTTCGCTGATCCACAGCCCGGGGCCATCGGCGGCCGCCCGGTGATAGGCGATGGCGACGGAGGCGGTGATTTTCGACTGGTTGCAGACCCGGTAGTCGGCCCGGGCGGGGCCGGGCGCCAGGGCCGCCAGCAGCAAGCCCGCCAGCCCGATCGCCGCGCCCCTGCTCCTGTGCGACACCATGATCGCCTCCATCCGGTAACCGTTCAGTGGCCGGTAACGGTTCAGTGGACGGTGCCGCCCCGCTTCTGGATTTCGGGGGCAAAGGCTTCGGCCGAGACCGCCATGTTGATGTCTTTCATGTCGCCGGCATCCGTATTGCCCGATTCAATGCCGAAAATCATCCATTTGCCGTCGACCAGGGTCAGATCCGGCCCCCCCGAATCGCCCGCGACGGTGCCGCAGAGGTGGCCGAAGGAATAGTCGTCCCAGGTGGTCAGGACGGTGCAGCCATACAGGACCACCGGCGCCTCGCCGTCGCTCGAGCCATAGCCGACCTGGACGAAACCGTCGCTGCCGTCGCCCAGGGCGTCGAACTGGCGATCGTTCAGCGCGATCACCGGCACCGTACCGGTGACCTTGCCGATCGGATCGGCCAGTTCGATCAGGGCCCAGTCCCGGCCGTCCAGGTCGATGGTCCGGTTATAGCGCTTGAGATCGAAGCCGGGCTGCATATAGGCGCGGATGATCAGCGATTCGACGGTGAAGGCGCCGTCGCGATAGCCGCCGCGGAAACGTTCCGGGACGCGCACCCGGTTGAGCGGATCGAAGATGCAGTGGGCGGCCGTCAGCGCCAGGGTGTCGGTGACCATGGTCGCGGTGCACGAGCCGTCATCGGCCTCGATGACACCGATCGCGGCAATCGGCAGGGGCGGCTCGGCGCGGTCGGTCTGAACCCGGTGCGGCCGGCTGCGCGGATCGGTTTTGCCGGCGGACACGACCGAGGTGCTCGGCCGCTTCAGCGTCGCGCCGCCCTGTTCCGCCTTGGCGCCGGCAACCGGCGCGGTGCAACCAAGCCAGCAGGCAAGCGCGGCAATGGTGGTCTGACGAAACACGGAAATGGTCCGACGGCGTAAGGGCACGGGGGCTAAGTCTCGACGAGTCCCCAGCCGCCGTCTATCGCGAACGGTCCCGATGCGACAAGGCTTTCCTTGCCATTATGGCGCGGCTCCGCCCACACTCGACGGCGAAAAGAACCAAACGGGCGCCATCGCGCGAGGTGGGTCATGGCGGACGATCGGCGTAGACGTCTTCTGGCGGCCAATAAGCGCTTCTACGATGCCTTTTCAAACCACAATGCCGAGGCCATGGAGCGGTTGTGGGCGCGTCACCACCCGGTCGCCTGCATTCATCCGGGGTGGCCGCCGCTGGCCGATCGCCAGGCGGTGATCCAGAGCTGGCGGGATATCTTCCGCAATGGCGGCCCGTTGATCGACATCCAGGGCGCCCGGATCGTTTTCGACGGCGACATCGCCATGGTGTTGTGTTTCGAGATGGTCGGCGGGCAATTGCTGGTGGCGACCAACCTGTTCGTCGACGAGGACGGCGATTGGCGGCTGATTCATCACCAGGCCAGCGGTGTCGTCATGGACCTGGCCGATCCGCCATCCGCCGGACGTTCCGGGCCCCTGCATTAGCGCCCGGGCGCCGCCATCCGGTTCCTGCGCGGGCGGGGCGGCGGGCCCCCGCCGGAATGACGAAGCGTTTGTGAGTCCGGCCTGGCACCCCCCCCCAGAACTTCGTCATCCCCGACGGCGCGACAGCGCCGATCGGGGATCTTCCGGTGGCGCGCTGGATCCCGGCCCTGCGCTGCGCTCCGGCCGGGATGACGAGGGGTGTGGGGGCCGGCATGGCATCCCCCCCAAGAACTTCGTCATCCCCGACGGCGCGACAGCGCCGATCGGGGATCTTCGGTGGCGCGCAGGATCCCGGCTCTACGCTGCGCTCCGGCCGGGATGACGCGGGGTGTGGGGGCCGGCGTGGCATCCCTCCAGAACTTCGTCATCCCCGACGGCGCGACAGCGCCGATCGGGGATCTTCCGGTGGCGCGCAGGATCCCGGCTCTGCGCTGCGCTCCGGCCGGGATGACGCGGGGTGTGGGGGCCGGCGTGGCA
>JAJFJE010000056.1 GCA_021774355.1 Alphaproteobacteria bacterium | reverse complement strand
GCCGGCGGAGCCGATATCGCGGTCCTCGTCGGGGTGGCCCAGGGGGCAGATTTCACCGCTCTGCGCGACAAAAATCACGAACCGGCGGGGGCCGCGATCACCGACCCGGCCGACCCGGGCTATCTGCCCGACGCTCTTTTCCTGCGCGATGCCCAGGGTGCGGCGGATCGGACCAGGCCGCTCTACGGCGCCAAGCTGGTCGCGTGGATGACGCGCCATGCCGCCGATGACCTGGCGGCCGCCTATGGCCGGACCGCGGTCGACCCGGCGGCAGCCTATGCGGTCTTTACCGGCCTGCCGGCGCTGCGCCAGCGGCAATTCCTGACCCAGGTCTATTTCGACGAGCTGGCCGCCTTTGCCGATCCCGCCAGCCCCTCGGCGGGCCAGAGCGCACGGGGCTATTTCGCGGTGAACCGGCTGTTTCCGGGGCGCCTGGGCTATACCCTGAATGGCGAGGCCGAGGACGGCTTCCAGGCCGTCCGGAGCCGCCTGGCCGACCTGGGCTTCGGTCCGGGCCAGTTGGCGGCAGGCCTGAAACTGCTCGATCAAAGCGGCTATGTCGTGACCATCGGTGCCGCCGGATTTACCGCGCGCCTGGTCGACGGGCAGTTCGTGCCGGTCGAGGACGGCACGGTCCAGACACCGGCCGGGGCGCCGGCGGCCAGCTTCGATGCCGCGGTGACGGCGGCCTTGGCCGACCCCCAGGGTCTGGATTACATCACGGCCCGCCGCCAGACCGGCAATCTCGACCTGCGCCTGGCGACCATCCAGACCGGCCGCGGCGGCGACATCGCCATTGTCGGTCCCGGCGGGCGGGTAATCGCCGGCTCGACGGTGCGGACCGGCGATCAGGCGGCCCGCCGGGCCTATGATGGCGGCCGGCTGTTCGCGGGCGACGCCGAGGCCGCCAATTTCGTTGCCCCCTTCGCGGCCGCGATCGACGATATTCCAACCGGCTACGAGGGCGTGCTGACGCTCCGGGGCGGTGCCATCTCGACCTTCACCGATGGCGACTTCCTGCTCAACCAGAGCCGGCTCTACAGCCGCGACGGCGGCGACATCGTCATGTGGTCGTCCAATGGCGACCTCAATGCCGGCCAGGGGCCGAAGACGACGGCCGACGTGCCGCCGGTGGTGGTCACCATCGACCAGGACCTGTTTGCCGAAGAGGACCAGGCCGGCTCGACCAGCGGTGCCGGCATTGCGGCCTATCCGCCGGCCGATCCGGCGGCGCCCAGGCCCAATGTCTTCCTGATGGCACCGCGGGGCACGGTCGACGCCGGCGACGCCGGCGTCCGGGTTGCCGGCAGTCTTTTCGTGGCGGCGCTTCGGGTGGTCAATGGGGACAATTTCCAGGTCACCGGGGTCTCGGTCGGAACGCCGACGGTTGCCGCCGTCAATGTCGGCGGCCTGACCGCGGCGGCCGGTGCCGCGGGGGCGGCGGCCCAGGCTGCCGCCGGGACCGGGTCGCGCAGTTCGGGCAGTGCGGCGAGCGATCTGCCGTCAATCATCACCGTCGATGTCATCGGCTATGGCGGCGGCGATTGTCCCAAGGGAAGCAATCCGGACGGCACGTGCCGATAGGACGCAACGGGGCAAAGGCGGCGGCGGGTCATGATCGCGGCGCATTCGGTGGTCGAGGCTTACCAGAAGATCCACCCGGCCGATTCAGCGGTGGCGGCCGCGCTGCTATCGGCGGCGTTCGAGTCCCATATGGCCGAGGTGACGGCGGCGGATGGCGGCACGCCGGCGCTGACCCTCCATCGCTTCCGGCTTGCCGGGGTCGGGGTGTTTGCCATCGGGTCGTCGTCGTCCCTGACGCTGACCGTCGGCACCAGCCAATATGTGGCCTGCGCCGGATGGGGAACGGCATTCGTCATCGACGACGTTGCGATCTGCGGCGAGGACCAGGCGGTGATCATCGCCCCGGGCGGCCGCCATCGGTATGATCTGCCGGCCGGCGCCGTGATGATTGCCTGCCTGGTGCCGCCGTCGGGCATGGCCCGTTATGGCCACCTGGCATCGGAGGCGGTAGGCCGCGGCTTCGCCGCCAACGGCCTGATGCGTTTCGACCTGGGACAGGGCCCGTTCCGTCTGTTGCGGGGGACCATCAACCTGGTTGCCGCCGCGCTCGCGTTCTGGGGCGCGCCGGCCGAACGCCCGGAAGCGGGCGCCCTGCCCAACGCGCCCCTGGTGCCGCGCCATGTCAAGCGGGCGGAGGACTATCTGGTCCATAATCTGGCCGAGCCCTTGACGGTGACGGCCCTGGCGGCCCGTGTCGGGGTCAGCGTGCGCTCGCTCCACCGCGGCTTCCTTGATTTCCGCGGGGTGACGCCGGCGCGCTATCTGCTGAACCTGCGGATCGAGGCCGCCCACCGCATGATGACCAGCGGCAGCTGCGCGCTCGACCTGCGCCAGGTTGCCGCCGCGGTGGGGTTCGGCAGCTATGCGCCATTCTGGCGGGCCTATGTGCGGAAATATGGCCAGCCGCCGTCGATTGCCCGCCGGGCGGCGGCGGCCGACCAGTCGGCGCTGGCGCGGCAGCGGGTCGTGCCGGCCCTTTGACCGGCTGGTGTCTTGGCCGCCGCCGTGTCGTTCCGCCAAGGCCCGGTCGTTGAATTCATACGGCTTCGAACGGCGAACCGGCTTCCCCTTCGCCCGATGATGCGCCGAGCGGGGGCCCAAGAAAAACGGCCCCGACATGGTCGGGGCCGTTCGTCATAAGCGATGAAAGGGGCTCAGGCGCCCTTGCCGGCGCAGGCGCCGG
>JAJFJE010000055.1 GCA_021774355.1 Alphaproteobacteria bacterium | reverse complement strand
ATAGGCCGTGAACGTCGCACCGCCCGTCTCCGCAAGCACCTTCGTGATCGCTGCCGTCAGCGACGTCTTGCCGTGATCAACGTGACCAATCGTCCCGATATTGCAGTGCGGCTTCGTCCGCTGGAATGATGCTTTGGCCATTGTGGCGTCTCCTAGACTGTGACCCGGGGCTCAGGCGTATTTGGCGCGGACTTCTTCCGCGACCGCCTGGGGCACCGGCTCGTAATGGTCGAACTGCATGCTGTATTGAGCCCGTCCCTGCGACATGGAGCGCAGGTTGTTGACGTAGCCGAACATATTGGCGAGCGGCACCATCGCCCCGATCACCGTCGCGTTGCCGCGCGGTTCGGTGCCGACGATCTGTCCGCGCCGGCTGTTCAGGTCGCCGATGACGGAACCGACGAAGTCTTCCGGCGTCACCACCTCGACCTTCATCACGGGCTCGAGCAGCCGGGGGCCGGCCTTCTCGATGCCCTCCTTGAAGGCCGCGCGGGCGGCGATTTCGAAGGCCAGCACGCTGGAGTCGACGTCGTGATAGGCGCCGTCGATCAGGGTGACCTGGTAGTCGATGATCGGGAAGCCGGCATAGACGCCATTATCCGCAACCGAGATCACGCCCTTTTCGACGCCCGGAACATATTCCCGGGGCACGGTCCCGCCGACCACGGCATTTTCGAACTTACGCCCGCCACCCGGCGGCAACGGCTCGAGAACGATCTTGACCCGGGCGAACTGACCGGTACCGCCGGTCTGCTTCTTGTGGGTGTAGTCGACCTCGGCCCGCTTCGAAATGGTCTCGCGATAGGCCACCTGGGGCGCCCCGATCGTCGCGTCCACCTTGTAAGTCCGGCGCAGGATGTCGACCTTGATGTCCAGGTGCAGTTCGCCCATCCCCTTGAGGATGGTCTGGCCGGATTCCTGGTCGGTCGACACGCGGAAGGACGGGTCCTCGGCGGCCAGCTTGGACAGGGCAACGCCCAGCTTCTCCTGGTCGGCCTTGGATTTCGGCTCGATCGCGATCTCGATGACGGGGTCCGGGAACTCCATCTTTTCGAGGATGATCGCCTTGTTGGGATCGCACAGCGTGTCGCCCGTGCGGGTGTCCTTCAGGCCCGCCAGCGCCACGATGTCGCCGGCAAAGGCTTCTTTGACGTCTTCGCGGCTATTGGCATGCATCAGCAGCATGCGGCCGACCCGCTCGCGCTTGTCCTTGGTCGAATTCATCAGCGACATGCCGGATTCGAGCTTGCCCGAATAGACCCGGCAGAAGGTGATGGTGCCGACAAAGGGGTCGTCCATGATCTTGAAGGCGAGCACCGAGGTCGGCTCGCTGTCGGACGAGTGACGCTCGTCCTCTTCGCCGGTCTTGACATCGATGCCCTTGATGGCCGGGACATCGAGCGGCGATGGCAGATAATCGATCACCGCATCAAGCAGCGGCTGCACGCCCTTGTTCTTAAAGGCAGAGCCGTTCATGACAGGCACGAACTTGCTGGCCAGGGTCCCTTTGCGGATACAGGCCTTGAGGGTCGCGACGTCGGGCTCCTGGCCGTCGAGATAGGCTTCCATGGCGGCGTCGTCGAACTCGACCGCGAGTTCGACCAGCTTCTGCCGGTATTCGGCCGCCTGGTCGGCCAGATCGGCCGGAATATCCTGGTAGACGAATTCCGCGCCCAGCGCCTCGTCCTTCCAGACGATCGCGCGCATCTCGACCAGATCGACCACGCCCAGATAATCGCTTTCCGATCCGATCGGCAACTGCAGCACCGCCGGCACCGCCCCCAGCCGATCGACCATCATGTCGACGCAGCGGAAGAAATTGGCGCCGGTGCGATCCATCTTGTTGACGAAGCAGAAACGCGGCACGCCGTATTTGTCGGCCTGGCGCCACACCGTCTCGGACTGCGGCTCGACGCCGGCTACCGAGTCGAACACCGTTACCGCACCGTCGAGCACACGCAGGCTGCGTTCGACTTCGATGGTGAAGTCGACATGGCCGGGGGTGTCGATGATGTTGACCCGGTGATCCTTCCAGTAGCAGGTCGTCGCGGCCGACGTAATGGTGATGCCGCGCTCCTGCTCCTGCTCCATCCAGTCCATGGTGGCAGCGCCGTCATGAACTTCGCCGATCTTGTGCGAGCGGCCGGTGTAATAAAGGATACGTTCGGTCGTCGTGGTCTTGCCGGCATCGATGTGGGCCATGATGCCGATATTGCGATATCGCTCGAGCGGGGTCGTGCGGGGCATGGCGACGCTCCCTTACCAGCGATAATGGGAGAAGGCCTTGTTGGCCTCCGCCATGCGATGGGTGTCTTCGCGCTTCTTGACTGCGGTGCCGCGATTGTTCACCGCGTCCATCAGCTCGCCCGAGAGGCGCTCGGTCATGGTGTGCTCCGAGCGCTTGCGCGCCGAGGCGATCAGCCAGCGAATAGCCAGGGCCTGGCCGCGGTCGGTGCGCACCTCGACCGGCACCTGGTAGGTCGCGCCGCCGACCCGGCGGCTGCGCACCTCGAGAGCCGGACGGACATTGGCCAGGGCGTCGTGGAAGACGCGGATCGGGTCCTGCCCGGTCTTCGACTGGACACGCTCGAACGCGCCATAAACGATGCTCTCGGCGGCCGACTTCTTGCCGTCATACATCAGGCTGTTCATGAACTTGGTCACGACGATGTCACCGAACTTGGGATCCGGCAGGACTTCGCGCTTCTCGGCGCTATGGCGGCGAGACATGGCCTCTCTCCTTACTTCGGACGCTTGGCGCCGTATTTCGACCGGCGCTGTTTGCGATCCTTGACGCCCTGGGTATCCAGCACGCCGCGAATGATGTGGTAACGCACGCCGGGCAGATCCTTGACGCGACCGCCGCGGATCAGGACCACCGAGTGCTCCTGAAGATTGTGACCCTCGCCGGGAATATAGGAGGTCACCTCGAAGCCATTGGTCAACCGCACGCGGGCGACCTTGCGCAGCGCCGAGTTCGGCTTCTTTGGGGTCGTCGTGTAGACGCGGGTGCACACGCCGCGTTTCTGCGGGTTGCCGGTGATCGCCGGAACCTTGTTCCGATATGCGGGCTTCTGCCGCGGATTCCGGAGCAACTGATTGATGGTGGGCATCAGCGCCTGCCTTCTCTTCCTCAACGTGTTCGAGTCGCACAGGCTGCCCGCAATCTCAAAGAGCGAACCTACGCGACAAAGCCGGTCAGGCAGCACCTTCGGCGCCGCCACCGACCGAATTCCGTGACCAGACAGGCCCGAATGGGCTGTTGGCCTATGTGTTTGGGCCTTAAATGCTCGTCGACGCCGCGTCTAGGTTGGACCCCTACCACCGCCGTCCGAGCGAGGCGCGAACCATATGGGCGGCGCTTCGCCCCGTCAAGCGGAAAGCGGAGACATCGCGGCTTTCCGCCAGCCCCTATCGGGACGGTCGCGGTGCCGTGGCGATACCCCGGGATTCCAGCCAGGCCGCAGCCCGCAGAACCACGTCCTCGCGCCATGGCGCGGCGATCAGCTGCACCCCGATGGGCAGCCCGGTGGCGGTCGCCCGCGGCACCGGCACGGCGCAGACCGGCAGGCCGATCACGGAGACCGGTTGGGTGAAGATGCCGAAATTCGGCCGCAACGCCACCTCTGCGCCCCGCAGGCGCATGGTTTTCTGGCCGATCAGCGGCGCCGTCATCGGAGTCGCCGGCGCGACCACCAGATCAACCTGGCTGAAAAGCTGGGCAATCTGCTCGGCATACCATTGGCGGACCGCCTGGGCCCGGACCACCCAGGCCGCGGGCAGCAGGGCCCCGGCCAGGAAGCGGTCCCGGGTGTCGGGATCGAAATCATGGGCTCTTGCCTTGAGCCGCCCGAGGTGGAAGGCCGCCCCTTCGGCATTGGTAATGAGGAACGCCGCGGCCCGGCCCTCGGCCGCGCCCGGCCAGTCGATTCGGCGCTTGGCGCCCAAGGCGTCGGCAACCAGATCGACGGCGTTCCGGGCATCCGCCATGCCATCAGTGGAAAAATGTCCCCCGGCCCGGGCAATGCGCAGCCCGGTCAGCCCCATGTCGAGAATCGGCGCGGTCGGCTGCACCGCCCGCCGGGCGCAGACCGGATCGCCTGCATCCCAGCCCTGCAGGGCATCGTAGGTCAGGGCCAGGTCGCGGGCGGTGCGGGCAA
>JAJFJE010000054.1 GCA_021774355.1 Alphaproteobacteria bacterium | reverse complement strand
CGGCTCGCCTGGTCGACGACGACATCCTGGCCTCGACCCGCAGTCCGGCCGCGCAGAGCTATATTCTGAGTTCCGTTGCGACCGACGCCGGCCTCGCCGCGACCCTGTTGCGCCCCGACGGCCTGGTCGCCCGGCATTTCGTCGTCGCGGCCCCCGGCCTGCCGACCGCCACGGCCGAGGACCTCGCCGCCGCCGCCCGCCGGCTCGCCGACGCGGTCGCCCGCAGCGATCTCGACGCGCCCCCGCCGCCCCCCGCCCCCCGGCCGCCCGTGCGGCTCGTCGCGGTCACCGGCGCGCCCGGCGACGGCGCCCGGAGCCTGGCCGCCGCCCTGGCCCAGGCCCTGGCCGTGCGCGGCGTCGCGCTCGCCGGAGCGGATCCCGCCGCCCTCGGCATCGTGGTTGCGGTCGCTCTCGGGCCGGACATCGGCGGGCGCCAGCGGGTGACAATGAATTGGACCCTGACCGACCCTTCGGGCACCGTGCTGGGCCAGGTCAGCCAGGCCAACGACGTGCCGGCCGGCAGCCTCGACCGCGCCTGGGGGGCGACCGCCGCCGCTGCCGCTGCCGGCGGCGCGGCGGGGCTGCTCGCGCTGCTCGACGCCGTGGCCGAACAGGCCGCTCCCGGCCAGGTCGCCCAACCCGGCTCGGCCGAGCCGGGCCGCTGATCGGGCGCGGCAGCCCGAGTCACGTTTACAGGTCGATGACGGCTTGATAAGAAGGCGGCGCCGCAGGCCAGCCGGCCAGGTGGATCGAGCAAACGGGATGGTGTGATGAAGGTCCTGGCCGGGAACAGCAACCGACCGCTGGCGGAGGCGATCGCCGCCTATCTCAGCCTCCCGCTCACCAAGGCCAGTGTCCGCCGTTTTTCCGACCAGGAGGTCTTCGTCGAGATCCACGAGAATGTCCGCGGCGAGGACGTCTTCGTGATCCAGTCGACCTCCTATCCCTGCAACGACAATCTGATGGAATTGCTGGTCTGTATCGATGCGCTGCGCCGCGCCTCGGCCAAGCGGATCACGGCGGTGATTCCCTATTTCGGCTATGCCCGGCAGGACCGCAAGCCGGGCCCGCGGACGCCTATTTCGGCCAAGCTGGTGGCCAATCTGATCACCACGGCAGGGGCCAGCCGGGTGCTGACGCTGGATCTCCATGCCGGCCAGATCCAGGGCTTTTTCGATATCCCGACCGACAACCTGTTTGCCGCCCCGGTCACCGTGGCCGACATCCGGGAGCATTTCGGCGACTCCGAGCGCCTGATGATCGTGTCCCCCGATGTCGGCGGCGTGGTCCGTGCCCGGGCCATCGCCAAGCGGGTCGATGCCGATCTGGCGATCGTCGACAAGCGGCGGGAACGGGCCGGCGAATCGGAGGTCATGAACATCATCGGCGAAGTGGCCGGGCGGACCTGCGTCCTGGTCGACGACATCGTCGATTCCGCCGGCACCCTGAGCAATGCCGCCGGTGCCCTGATGGACGCCGGCGCGGCCCGGGTGTCGGCCTATGTCACCCACGGGGTGCTGTCGGGCGGCGCGGTGGCGCGGGTCTCGTCGTCCCGGCTGGAAAGCCTGGTCATCACCGATTCGATCCAGGCGACCGAAGCGGTGCGCCTGTGCCGCAACATCCGTCGCACCTCGATCGCGCCGCTGATTGCCGAGGCGATGCGGCGGATCGCCGACGAAAGCTCGGTCTCCAGCCTGTTCGATTGAGCCGTCGGCCGCTGCTGGGCGATTGCACTCGGGCTCGCCTTGGGCTAAATACCCCCGTTCCGCGCGCCCGCACCCCTGGAGGCGGGCGCTTTATTCGTTGGAGACGAAGATGAGCCAATTGCATAAGCTCGCCGTCGAGCATCGTGACCGGGCTGGTAAGGGGTCCTCCCGGGCCGTTCGCCGCGCCGGCCGAGTTCCCGCCGTTGTGTATGGCAACAAGCAAGCGCCCGAGATGGTCAGCCTGACCGAGAAGGACCTGCTGCGTGCCTTCAATACCGGCAGCTTCCTGTCGACCGTGTTCGAACTCGAGATCGACAGCCGGGTCGAGCGGGTCGTTCCCCGCGACGTCCAGGTGCATCCGGTGACCGACCGGCCCCTGCATGTCGATTTTCTGCGCATCGCCAAGGATGGCCTGATCACCGTCTCCGTGCCGGTGCATTTCGTTGGCCATGCCGAGGCCCCGGGCGTGAAGCTGGGTGGCGTGGTCAATGTGGTGCGCCACGAACTCGAGCTGAAGTGCCCCGCCGACGCGGTGCCGGAACGGATCGAGATCTCCCTGGCCGGCCGCGAGATCGGCGACTCGATCCATATCAGCTCGGTGGTCCTGCCGCCCGGCTGTGCCCCGACGATCGACCGCGACTTCACCATCGCCACCATTGCCCCGCCCACGGTTGCCGTGGCCGAGCCGGCAGCAGCGGCGGCGGCCGACAAGAAATAGTCCGGGACCGGGGCACCGGGCGGCCTGCCGCCCGGTGCCCCGTCCTGCCGGAAGCGGGATGGCCCGATGATCCTCATGGTCGGGCTCGGCAATCCCGGCAGGGAGCATGCCGGGCAGCGTCACAATATCGGTTTCATGGCGGTCGACGCGATCCGTCGCCGGCGGGACTTTGCGCCCTGGAAGCGGGCGCGCGAGTTCCACGGCGAGGTTGCGGCGGGGGTCCTG
>JAJFJE010000053.1 GCA_021774355.1 Alphaproteobacteria bacterium | reverse complement strand
ATCTTCGACAAGCTCGACGCCCGCGGCCGTCGCCATGCCGTCCGCGCGGTCAAGGCGCGGGGGCTGCTTCAGCGCTGAGAGCGTTGCGTATCGCTCCCGGTTTGTATAGAATCTTAACAAACTGGAAATGATCTCGCATGGATGGCAACGGCACGGTACTGATCGTCGCGCAGAACGACGACGAATGGGCGGCGGTGACCGCGCATTTGACCGACCAGTTCGGCTATCGGGTCCTGATCGTGCGGACCGGGCCCGAGGTGGTCGCCACGCTGCTCGCCGTGCATGTCGACCTGGTGGTGGTCGAGGCCGGCGGCAACATTGCGGAAGGGGTCGCCCTGCTGACCGAGTTGCGGGTCGCCCATCCCGAGGTCGTCCGCCTGCTGGTCCTTGAGGCCGATGCCGGACCGGCCAGCCAGGCCATCTCCCAGGGTGCGATCTTCCAGTTCCTGCGCAAGCCGCTCGATGCCGAACAGATCTGCCTGATGATCGAGCGTGGCCTGGAGACCCGGGAACTGGCCCGCCGCCACCGCATCCTGTCGCGCGAATTCAAGTTCCCCGGCGACGCGGCAATTTTCGGCGAACGCCAGAGCATTCCGCTGCGGGTGGAAAGCCAGCGTTTCGAAAAGCTCGTCTATGTCAGCGAGAAGATGGTCGAACTGTGCGATCTGGCGCGCCAGGCGGCCCGAACCGATCTGCCGATCCTGATCCAGGGCGAGACCGGCACCGGCAAGGAATTGCTGGCCCGGGCGGTGCATTATAATTCCCTCCGGCGCTCCAGCCCGCTGCTGGTCCAGAATTGCGGCGGCATGTCGGACGAGTTGCTGCACTCGGAACTGTTCGGGCACAAGCGCGGGGCCTTTACCGGGGCGATTTCCGATCGCCTCGGGCTGTTCCGCGCAGCCGATGGCGGTACCGTGCTGCTCGACGAAATCTCCGAAGTGTCGCCGTCCTTCCAGGTCAGCCTGCTGCGCTTCCTCCAGGAGGGCGAGGTCAAGCCGCTTGGCTCGGACAAGACCCTGAGTTGCAAGGTGCGCATCGTCGCGGCGTCCAACCGTTCGCTCAAGATGCTGGTGGCAAAGGGCGAATTCCGCCAGGACCTGTATTTCCGGCTGAAGGGCTTCGAGTTCGAGGTGCCGCCGCTGCGCGACCGTCCGGAGGACATCCCGGCCCTTGCCGAATTCTTCGCGGCCAAGCATGCGGAGGCCCTGGGGCGCAAGATCCTGGGCATCTCCGCCAAGCTGATCGAACGCCTGATGGCCTATGATTTTCCTGGCAATATCCGCGAACTGGAGAACGAGATCCGGCGCATGGTTGCCCTGACCAAGGACGGCGAATATCTGACCACCCGCCATTTGTCGCCGGCCGTGGCCGAAGCCATTCCCCGGCGCGATCTGCGTAACCCGGCCGGATTTGCGCTGGACGGGACGACCCTGAAGGAACAGGTTGAAAGTCTTGAAAAGCACCTGGTCCGTGAAACCCTGGGGCGGCATCGCTGGAACCAGAGCCGGGCGGCAGAGGAATTGGGGCTGTCGCGTCTCGGCCTGGCCAATAAGATCAAGCGGTACGGGCTCGGCGAAAGCGGGTGAGCGGCCGGCCGGTGCCCAGGACACGCCCCGGTAAGCAGGGGCGCCTATCGCCGGCGCCCACCGGACACTGACGGAGACCGCCATGGCGGAAGACAGCGACTCGAAAGATCAGGCAGCCGGCGTGGCCCGCTTTCCGCAATCGCGGGTGCGCCCGCCGGGGGTCAGCACCGAGGGCTTCAAGGTCCTCGGGATGGGGCCCATGGCTCGGTTGCTCGGCAGTCCGGTGGAACAGACTACCGGTCATTGGTGCAGCCATTGCCGCGGCATCTGGTACGGCTATCTCCTGGAATGCACCTGTCCGTCCTGCGGCTTGCGTCACGGCGGCCGCCGGTCGCCGGGCGGGGTGGTGCCGTGATCCGCGCCGCCCGCCCCCGCTGCTAAGATGCTTCCCACTTGCAAATATAGTTAGCAGCGTAATCAGCCCTTCCGATCATCCCCGCGGACTGTCACACCTATCGACAAGCGATTGAAAATCCTTACGTATTGAGGAAAGCCTGGGTTTGGCACGGGGCTTGCTGTTATGGCGCTAGAAGCGGCGTACAACGCTTCGGTCGACAATCGGGAGGACCGTAATGGCCAATTTGCTCTGGCTCCAAGGGGGAGCCTGCTCCGGGAACACGATGTCATTCCTCAACGCCGAGGAGCCGAGTGCCTGTGATCTGGTGACGGATTTCGGCATCAACGTGCTGTGGCATCCCTCGCTTGGCCTGGAGCTGGGCGAAAATCTGAAGAAGATGCTGAACGGCCTGGTCTCCGGGCAGATTCCGCTCGATATCTTCGTCTTCGAAGGCTCGGTGGTGAACGCGCCGGGCGGCACGGGCGAATGGAACCGCTTTGCCGGCCGGCCCATGAAGGACTGGGTGGCCGATCTGGCCAAGGTCGCAGCGTTTACCGTCGCCGTCGGCGACTGCGCCACCTGGGGCGGCATTCCCGCCACGGCGCCCAACCCGTCGGAAAGCGTCGGCCTGCAGTTCCTCAAGCGCGCCTCGGGCGGCTTCCTCGGCCCGGCCTACAAGTCGAAGGCCGGCCTGCCGGTGATCAATATTCCGGGCTGCCCGGCCCATCCCGACTGGATCACCCAGATCGTGGTGGCGGTGGCGACCGGGCGCGGCGGCGATCTCACCCTCGACGAGTTCGGCCGGCCCAAGACCTTCTTCACCAGCTTTACCCAGACCGGCTGCACCCGGAACATGCACTTCGCCTACAAGGTCTCCGCGACCGAGTTCGGCCAGCGCAAGGGCTGCCTGTTCTATGACCTGGGCTGCCGCGGTCCGATGACCCATTCGCCGTGCAACCGGGTGCTGTGGAATCGCCAATCCTCGAAGACCCGGGCCGGCATGCCCTGCATGGGCTGCACCGAGCCGGAATTCCCGTTCTTCGATCTGGCCCCCGGCACCGTCTTCAAGACCCAGACCGTGATGGGCGTGCCCAAGGACATGCCGCAGGGTGTCGACAAGACCGGCTACATCAAGCTGACGGCCGCCGCCAAGGCAGCGTCGCCGGCCTGGGCCGAAGAAGACATCTTCGTCGTCTGATCACGCTACCTGCGCAAAAAAATCTATAAGGAGTAAGGGCCCATGCCTTCAGCAGTGCAAACCCTTGATATCTCGCCGGTCGGTCGCGTTGAAGGCGACCTGGACGTGCGGGTCGACATCCAGGATGGCGTCGTCGTCAATGCCTGGACGCAAGCCGAGCTGTTCCGCGGCTTCGAAATCATCCTGCGCGACAAGGATCCCCAGGCTGGCCTGGTGGTCACCCCGCGCGCCTGCGGCATCTGCGGTGCCTCCCACCTGACCTGCGCGGCCTGGGCGCTGGACACGGCCTGGGGCACCACGGTGCCGCGGAATGCCATCCTGGCCCGTAACCTCGGTCAGATCGTGGAAAGCATCCAGAGCTTGCCGCGGCACCATTACGGCCTGTTCATGATCGACTACACCCACAAGAACTATTCGCGGTCCAAATATTACGAAGAGGCCGTGAAGCGCTGGGCGCCGTTCACCGGGACCAATTACGAACTGGGGGTCACGATCTCCGGCCGGCCGGTGGAAATCTATGCCCTGCTGGGTGGCCAGTGGCCGCATTCCAGCTACATGGTGCCGGGCGGCGTGATGTGCGCCCCGACCCTGACCGATGTCACCCGGGCCTGGTCGATCCTGGAGCATTTCCGCCGCAACTGGCTGGAGCCGGTGTGGCTGGGCTGCAGCATGGAGCGCTACGAGCAGATCAAGTCCTATGACGACTTCATGGCCTGGCTCGACGAGCGTCCGGAACATGCCAACTCCGACCTCGGCCTGTACTGGCGCATGAGCCTCGATGTCGGCCTCGACAAATATGGCCGCGGCCATGGTCGTTATGTCACCTGGGGCTACCTGCCCCACGAGGACAAGTACAACAAGCCGACCATCGACGGCCGCAATGCCGCGATGCGGATGAAGAGCGGCGTCTATGACGGGCGGACCGATACCCACAAGCTGATGGATCAGTACCAGACCCGCGAAGACACCAAGCATGCCTGGTACGACGAAGCGGGTGGCCTGCATCCG
This sequence comes from Alphaproteobacteria bacterium, assembly GCA_021774355.1. Taxonomy (GTDB): domain Bacteria; phylum Pseudomonadota; class Alphaproteobacteria; order Zavarziniales; family Zavarziniaceae; genus JAJFJE01. Next base: position 6,209 of record JAJFJE010000053.1, on the reverse strand, counting down.
TTCGACCGCACCACCAAGGCGACCATGAAGAACACCACCGATCACGACGGCAAGTATTCCTGGTCGACCGCCGTGCGTCACGCCGAGAACGGCCGTCTGGAAGCCGGTCCCCTGGCCCGCCAGATGGTCAATGGCGGCACCCATGGCGAGTCCTGGCAGCATCACGACCCGCTGATCCTCGACATGTACAAGCGCATGGGCGGGGCCAGCGTGCTGCTGCGCCATTTCGCCCGCATGCACGAGGGCGTGAAGCTCTACCGCGAGGCCGAGCATAATCTGCGGGAGTTCCGGCTGAACGACGAATGGTACATCAAGCCGACCGAGAAGGACGGCCGGGGCTGGGGCGCCACCGAAGCGATTCGCGGCGCGCTGTGTCACTGGATCGAGGTGCAGGGCGGCAAGATCAAGAACTATCAGATGATCGCGCCGACCACCTGGAACGTCGGTCCGCGTTCGGGCGACGACATCCGGGGTCCGATCGAGGAGGCCCTGATCGGCACGCCCATCGCCGATGCCAGCGACCCGGTCGAGGTCGGCCATGTCTGCCGGTCCTATGACTCCTGCCTGGTGTGCACCGTCCACGCCCATGACGCCAAGACCGGAAAGGAACTTGCGCGGTTCCGCACTGCCTGAACGAGCGGCTTCCCGAAGGGAATGCTGGCAGGCCCGGCGCTTCCGATCCTAGGATCGGAAGCGTCGAAGCCATGGGGGATTCAGGAAAGGCGCCGGACATGAGCATAGACGACAGCAACCAGTTGCTCAAAACGATTGCGAATCTGCTCGCCAACGGCTTGGAGACGAAGACCGAGCCGTTCCCGGAGACCGACAAGCAGTTCGCCGACGTTCTGACCGAACTGCGGCAGCTGGATCAGAATGACATCAAGGGCAAATTGGTCGTGGGTGGCTTCGTCAATCATCCCTATGGCCCCGACCAATATCGCTGCATGGAGTGCATGTATTACCTGGTCCACAGGAAATGGTGCGATTTGCCGGAATTGGCGGTGCCGGTGGAACCGGATTGGTGGTGCCGCCTCTGGCGCATCTGACCAGGCGATGATGGCGTCGACGCCACCGGGGGGGAGAGCCCATGGATGACGATAAGAAACGAGAAAACATCCGGGCTCTGCTTTCCGACCAACTGAAGACGGAGGTTTTTCCGCGGGCCGACACCGCGGACGAGGTCAATCGGGTGGTCGGGCGTCTGCAGGAGGTGCGCGGCGACCTCGTCCGCCGCCTGATCATCGGCGGCGTGACGGCGGCGCCAGTGGTTCACGGCGACATCGACCAGGCCTGCGAGACCTGCATGTATTTTCTGGTCCACCGGCGCTATTGCGAATTGCCGGAACTGGACATCCCGGTCGAACCGAACTGGTCGTGCCGGTTGTGGCGAATCTAGCGTGTCGGCACCGATGCCGGATGGAGGTTGGCGGTGTCGTGTCTGGAGGTGCCTGGGGAGGGACGATCTGCCGGAACCCAAAGGGCCGGCGTTACGGAGGCGCAAATGGCGCCACTGAAAAACAAGGGCCGGCGATGATCGCGGTCATCGGCTGCGGCAATCCCAACCGGCGCGACGACGGCGCCGGGCCGGAGGTCATACGCCGGCTGCGCGCGCGGGGCCGGACAGCCGGCGACGACCAGGTGCAACTGCTCGATGCCGGAACCGACGGCATGTCGGTCATGTTCGCCGCACGCGGTTGCCGCAGCCTGATCATTGTCGATGCCGCCCGCACCGGCTCCGATCCGGGGGCGCTGTTCGAGGTCCCCGGAAGCGAGTTGGAGCAGGCCCATAGCCCGAACCTGACCTTGCATGATTTTCGCTGGGACCATGCCCTTTATGCCGGCCGGCGGATCTTCCGCGACAGCTTTCCATCCGACGTCACGGTGCTGTTGATCGAGGCCGAGAGCGTCGCTCTGGGCCTTGGCCTGTCGGCGCCGGTCGCCGCGACCGTCGAGCGCGTGGTGAGCCGGGTCGAGGGCCTGATCGACCACCGGCTGGGCAACCCCGGCGGGCCGCCATGAGCGCCCCGGAAATCGCCATCCGGCGGGGCAGCCTCTATCTCGGGCGCGCACTCTACGAGCGCTATTTTGCCGGGCTCGAAACCGTCGTCCTGCTGCGTCGCGACGACGATCTGGTGATCCTGCCGGTGCGCTTTGCCGCGGCCGGCGGCTATCTGCTCAAGCGCCGCAACGGCGCCGGCGACCGGGTCGTGACCGCGGCGGATTTCTTCCGCTCCAACGGGATCGAGGATCACGAGGAGCATCACTTGGCCGGAAGCTGGAGCACGGACCATGCCGGTCTCGTGGTCGCAGGACTCTTCGTTAGGTAATTAAGTTTTCAATACGTATAAGTGTTGGACAGTGGGAGCGAAATCGGCTTACCATTGTGACAAGATAATAAACCGTTGGATAACGGATAGGGGAGGATCGGCACGTGGCACTCGATCGTGTCGAAGACGAAGTTCGCGCGGCCCTCGAGGCGGCCGACGACCAGGACGCAAGCCCGGCCGAACGGGCGGAAATGCTGATGGAAATCGGCATGGGCCTGCAGCGGAAGCCCAAGGCCGTGCATTATCTTGAGGCGGCGATCGAGCTTTACGACCGCGCCCTGGCGCTGTGTCCGGCGGCGTTCCGGCTGCTGGCAGCCCGTATCGGCGCCCGCCGCGGCACCGCTCTTCAGGCCTTGCCCGAAGCGGGCACCGACTTCCTGGTGGCGGCCCGGGCGGCATTCGAACAGGTCTTGCCCGATCTGCGGGAACTGGGCACGGCGGAGGAGCTGGCCGAGGCCGAGATGAATCTGGGGGTCGTCCTGCAGAACCTCGCCGGCGCCAACAAGGCCCGCATCACCGATGCCATCGCGGCCTATCAGCGGGCCCTGCGAACTTTCGAGCGGCACCGCTTCCCGCAGGAATTCGCCATTCTGCAGAACAATCTGGCGACCGCCTTCCTGTCCATTCCGATGACCGACGAACGGGCGAAGATGCGCGAGGCGCTGGCCGTGCAGGCCTTCGAGGAAGGCCTCAAGGTGGTCAATGTGGTCGACCACCCGGTGGAATATGCAATGTTACAGAACAATTTGGGCAATGCGCTGCAATACGCCTCGTCGAGCCACGCGGTCGAGAATAATCTGCGCGCCCTCGATGCCTATGACGAGGCCCTGAAGGTGCGCAGCCGGGACGACATGCCCGGCGAATACGCCAATACCATCGCCAACAAGGCAAATTGCCTGTGGAACCTGCCCGACGACCCGGCCCGCCCCGAGGCCGGCAACCGGGGCAACCTGATGGCGGCACAGGCCTGTTACATCGAGGCGCGGGCCATCTTCATGGCCCAGGGCGAACTGGACAAGGCCAGGATGGTGGCCGAAGCGGTCGACCAGATCGGCCGGGAGATCCTGGCATTGCCGCCGGTCAATGGCGGCGGCAGCAATGGCAGTGGTGTGCATTCCGCACCCGGTGCGTGACCCAGCCGGGCTGGCGGTCAACTCAACCAAGCGAGGTCAATATGGTCGTTTCGATTGTCTGGGCGCTTCTGGCGCTGGTCATAGGGGTGGTCGGTTCCGCCGTGGGCGGGGCGGCCAGTGGGGTGGCCCTTGCGGGCAAGGCACTGGGCAATGAATTGGCGGCCTTTCTGGGGGCCTTTTACGGCCCGCTGGCGGGTGCGGCGGGCATGGCGATCGGCCTGGTCCTGCTCTACGCCCTCGGCGCGCTGGCCTGAGGAGGGAACGGCATCATGTGGGAAATGGCAAAAAACTCGATCTCGCTGTTTTTTCAGGGCCGGCTGTTTGCCGATCCGAGCAAGGTCTATGTCCAGCTGGCGCTTGGCATCGCCCTGACGGCGCTGCTGCTGGTGGCGGCCGTGATGTTCGGGATCCCCCTGTGGCTCGCGGCGCTGGCCGCCGGGCTGGCCGGCGGCGCGGCCCAGCCCTATCTGTTCAAAGACCTGAAATACCGCTGAGGATCAGATGGGCGCGCTCGACATCGAACCGACCCGACGCGCCGATCTGGCCGGCCTCGCCGGGGATATTGTGCGTCTCGAGGCGATCTTCGAAACCTGGGAGGCGACCCCCAGGGGGGCTGTCGACGCCTATCGGCGGGCCATCGAGGATCTCCACGCCGAGGCCTTGCGCCGCCTGATCAGGGCGCTCAAGGGCGATCCGGCGGCGGCGGCGGCGCTTAAGGCCGCGGCCGTCGACGAGGTCGTCTATGCGGTGCTGCGCCGTCACGAGATCGTCAAGCCGAGTGTCAGCGAAAGGGTCGAGGCGGCACTCGAAACCATTCGGCCGATGCTGGCAGGCCATGGCGGCGATGTCGAACTGGTGGCGGTCAAGCCGCCGGCCATCGAGGTGCGCTTCCTGGGGGCCTGCGACAGTTGCCCGGCCTCGGCCCTGACCTTCCATTCCGGGGTCAAGACGGCCGTCCAGGCGGCCTGCCCCGAAATCACCGAGGTGCTGCAGGTCAAGGGCCTGGGCAAGGGCGGGGGCGACGGCGCGCTGCGGTTCATCAGCCCGTTTGCCATCGATGCGGTGGGCCACTGGCTGCCGGCCGGGACGCTCGCCGAGATTCCCGAGGGCGGTATCCGCAAGCTCCAGCTCAACGATCAGAACCTGCTTCTGTCGCGCCAGGGCGCGGTCGTCACCTGCTTCCAGAACAGTTGTGCCCATCTCGGCTTCCCGCTCCATGATGGCGCGGTGGCCGATGGCATCATCACCTGTCCCTACCATCATTTCGAATACGACCTGGGCACCGGCGAATGCCTGACCGCACCGGAAGTCCAGTTGCAGCCGCACGCCGTGCGGGTGATCGGGCAAAACGTCGAAGTCCGGCTGGCGAGGTAATCATGCGTGTATCGCTCGCGCCGCGTCGACTTGCCACCGGTGCGCCTGGTGGCGCCGCACCAGCGCTGCCCCTGCTTGCCGCGGGCGGTGCACGCCTGGTGCTCGGCGGCCAGGGCGGCGCCGATGGCCTGGCCGAGCCGATCGTGCCCCGGGCCGACACCTTGTTCGGACCACGCGGGGCCTGCCTGGCCGGTCCCGACGGGCCGCTTTTCGTCTGCGATACGGGGCATCACCGGCTGCTGATCTGGCGCCGCCCGCCCACTGCCGACCATGCCCCCGCCGACCTGCTGATCGGCCAGCCCGATTTCTCCCGCGAGGGCCGCAATGCCAAGGGCGAGGTCGGCGCCGCCAGCCTCAACGTCCCCACCGGAATTGCCGCGGCCGACGGCATCCTGGCGATCGCCGACGCCTGGAATCACCGGGTTCTCATCTGGCATGGCTTTCCCGAACGCGACAATCAACCCGCCGACGTGGTCCTGGGGCAAGCCGACTTTACCGGCGGCCTGGCCAATCGGGGCCGGCCGGTGGCCCATGCCGACACGCTCAACTGGTGCTACGGCGTGGCCCTGATCGATGGCCGCCTGGCGGTTGCCGACACCGGCAATCGCCGGGTGCTGATCTGGGACCGGGTGCCGACCCGAAACGGCGCCCCCGCCGATCTGGTGCTGGGCCAGCGCGATCTGGACACCCGGGACGAGAATGCCGGCGCGGCTGCCGGGGCGCTGGGCATGCGCTGGCCCCACGGTATCGTGACCTTGGGCGGCCGGCTGCTGGTCGCCGATGCCGGCGACAACCGGGTGATGGTCTGGGACCGCTGGCCGCAAGCCGACGGCTGCCCTTGCGACTATGTGCTGGGCCAGGCGGACATGGCCGGGGTCGACCACAACCGGGCGGCTTATTATCCCGACTCCGGGGCCATGAACATGCCCTATGGCCTGGCCGTGCTGGAGGGCAAGGTGGTGGTCGCCGACACCGCCAATTCCCGCCTGATCGGCTTTGCCCCGGGCAGCCTGGCCATGGGTGCGCCGGCCAGCCATCTCGCGGCTCAGCCCGATTTCGCCGCCAAGGGCGACAATCGCTGGGGCTTTGCCAGCCGCGACAGCGTCTGTTGGCCGTACAATGTGGCGGCCTGCGGCGCGACCCTGGTGGTCGCCGACTCCGGCAACAACCGGATCCTGCTGTGGGAGGCGGCGCCATGAAGCCGCAACTGCGCCCGGTCGCCGCCGCGGCCCCGCTGTTCGAGATCCGGGTGCGCGGCCGCGTTCAAGGGGTGGGTTTCCGCCCGACCGTGTGGCGCCACGCCCAGGTCCTGGGCCTTGACGGCGACGTCCGCAATGACGGCGAGGGGGTGCTGATCCGGGTGCGCGGCGACCGT
>JAJFJE010000052.1 GCA_021774355.1 Alphaproteobacteria bacterium | reverse complement strand
CGATCCTGGTGCAACCGGCCACGCTGACGCCGGTGCTGGCTGCGGCCGCCTGCCCGATCGCGCTGCCCAGTTGAACCGAACCGGCGGCTGGCGCGACCCAGTTAGTGACACTGAGTTTTCAGACGGGAGCGAAACGATGTTCGAACCGATCATGGAGTCCATCGGCTGCGACCTGGGCTGCGCCAGCGAGTCGGTGTTCGACAGCGATCATGTCTGGCTGGATGTCAGCAACACGAATAGCATCACCCGGCGCGAAGACTTCAACTTGGTCGACGACGGTGATCATGTGGTCGTCCTCAGCGATAGTGACATGGTCGAACTGCGCTTCGGTGGAGGCGAGCGGTCGCCGGCTGACCAGAGCGATGCCGGCGCGGCGGTCCTGGTCCCGGTGCTGAATGTTGCCCTGATAGCCTGAAGCCGTGGCCCCTGACGGCCTGCGTCGGTGCCATCCAGGCCGTGATCCTCGACGCCGCCCCGTTGGCGTAGCACCCTGTCAGGCACGGTCAATCGAGTCGAGGGTGCCATGACGGACAGTGACGACGACTGGCGTCGCGCCAACCGCGCCAACTGGGACGAGCGGGTCGCGATCCACCTGAAGGCGGATGCCTATGATCTCGCACCCCTGCGCGCCGGCAGCGCCAGCTTGCATCCGATCGAGGAGGCGGAACTGGGCCCGGTAGCCGGCCAGACCATCTTGCACCTGCAATGCCATTTCGGACGCGACAGCCTGACCCTGGCGCAGCGCGGCGCCGTCGTCATCGGCCTGGATTTCTCCGAACCCGCGATCGTGGCCGCACGCGAACTGGCGTCCGAACTCGGGCTCGAGGAGAGCATCCGTTTCATCCAGTCGGACGTCTATGACGCGCCCGGTGCGATTGGCGCGCCGGAGGCGTTCGATCGAGTGTTCGTCACCTGGGGCGCGATCAACTGGCTGCCCGACATCGGGCGCTGGGCCGAGATCGTCGCGCATTTCCTCAAGCCCGGCGGCCGGCTCTATCTCGCCGAGGGCCATCCATCCGCCCTGGTGTTCGATGACGAGGCCGCGGCTGAGGATGGGATGCCGGGCTGGTATGTGCCCTATTTCCACGGGCAGGCGCTGGTCCTGGACCAGGCCTGGGATTATGCCGACGCTGCCGCGACCATCGCCAACACCCGAACCCATGAATGGATCCACCCGATCGGCGGCGTCGTCGAAGCCCTGGTCCGGGCCGGCCTGTCGCTGGAATGGTTGCACGAGCACGACGCCGTGCCCTGGCGCATGTTCAAGCGGCTGCAGGCCCATGAAGACGGCATGTACCGCTGGCCCGACAAACGTTGGTTGCCGCTGAGCTATTCGCTGTCGGCGGTGAAGGTTGGAACGCCCTAGGGCTGGGACTGCCGCAGCCGTCTCCCTCCCCCGCTTCGGGGGAGGGTCGGGGAGAGGGTACGGCTCTGTCGTGAATAGCCTTGCCCGGCCCTCAGGCAAGAGTCCTCTAGCCCTAAGAGCAAGGCCTCTGCCGGATTCTGTGCCCCACCCCCTCCTCAATCCTCCCCCGTTTCGGGGGAGGAAGATGATTTGCATGACTGCTCTCCGGCTCCCTCCCCCGAAGCGGGGGAGGGTTGGGGTGGGGGCCGTGGCTGCGTCGTGATTAGCCTTACCGGCTGTCAGGCGAGAGGCCTCTTGCCTGAGGGCGAGACCGCCGGCGGATTCTGTGCCCCACCCCGTCCTCGGTCCTCCCCCGCTTCGGGGGAGGAAGGGGTCTGCACCCTTCAGCGAGCCTCAGTCCTTCGGCATGTCGAATTTCCGGGCGTCCAGCGGGTCGGCTTCGCGCAACTTTGCGTCCTTGCGGTCCATATCGCCGAGCGCCACCCGGGCGGCCACGTCGATATTGTGGATGATCGCCTCGATCTCGGCCGGGCCGTGCTTGGGGTGGGTCGGCACCATCACGGTCCGGTTGAGGATGTCCAGCGACCTGGCGCACATGTCCTTGGAATAGGCCCGCCGGCAGTCCTTGTTCGCGGCCATGTTATACGGGTTCATCTCCGGGTGGCCGGCGCCTTCGCCCATCAGCACCTGGTCCCACTCGGTATAGGTGTGCCGCCCGGTCTTGCCGGAGATCACGCTGGGGAACACCGAGGCGAAGGTCTGTGCCGCCTCGGCGGTCGGCAGCTGGAACATCGCGTGGGCGGCGCAGTCGTCGTCCGGGCTGTTCATCTTGGCGACCTTCAGGCCCAGATTGCCCAGGTGTTTGGTGCCGTCCAGGATCTGCCGCCGCTCGGCCTGCATCGCGGCGATCATGCCGGGCAGCCGGTCGAGCTGCACGTTCAGCATCGCGCCGACCAGTTCCGACGCCCGGCCGCCATTATGGGCGAACGGTTTGCTGTCCTGGTCGCGGCCGGTCCAGTAGAAGTGGCAGGGGTCGATGGCGCAGCGCGCCCGCTCGGCGATGGCATCGTCGGCGGTGCAGATCGCGCCGCCTTCGCCAGCCGTCATGTTCTTGTAGAAGTTGAAGCTGAACGCACCGATATCGCCGATGGTGCCCAGCTTGCGGCCCTTGTAGCCGCCGCCGACACCCTGGCAGGTATCCTCGATCACCTTCAGCCCGCGCCGCTTGGCGATCTCCATGATCGCGTCCATGTCGCAGGCCGCCCCCCACATGTGGACCGGCACCACCGCCTTGGTCCGCGGGCCGATCGCGGCCTCGACCGCCAGCGGATCGATGGTGATGGACTCGTCAACGTCGACGATCACCGGGATTGCGCCGGCCGCCAGCACCGAGGTCGCCGTCGCCATATAGGTGTGCGCCGGCACCAGCACTTCGTCGCCCGGCCCGATGCCCAGCGCGATCAGCGATGCTGTCAGCGCGAAGGTGCCGCTGGATGTCAGGGCCACATGTTTGGTGCCGAGCCATTCGGCATAGCGCGCCTCGAATCGGTCGCACTCGCCGCCGACCCCATAGCGGAACAGCGCGCCCGACCGCACCACCTGCGCCAGCGCCTCAACCTCTTCCTCGCCCACGATATACATGGCCGATTCCTCCCCGAATAAATGCGCGGAATTCTCAGGCGGCGCGGAACGGGCTTCCGGCTAAGGCCTTTGCTTGGGCGCCTGCTGCGAACCCGCAACGGCGCCGACCGGGTCCTGCGCGAGGGCAAGCGTGGCATGGGGGTGGGGGTGGGGGC
>JAJFJE010000051.1 GCA_021774355.1 Alphaproteobacteria bacterium | reverse complement strand
CGCCAACCCGCAGGCCCGTCGCTGCGGGCAGTCTCGTCGTCCCTTCCCAAAGGAACTCCCCCATGTCTGATCCCATTCGCACCTTCCGCCATTTCCGCGACGTTCCGCAGAACTTCTGGCGCTGGCCCAACTTCTCGCCCGCCGAGATCGCCTGTCGCGGCACGGGGCCGATCAAGCTGCACCCCGAGGCGCTCGACAAGCTGCAGGCCCTGCGTGAGCGACTGGGCAAGCCGCTGATCGTTCGGTCCGCCTATCGTAGCCCCGAGCACAACCGCGCGGTGGGCGGGGCAAGGGCGTCGAAGCACATGGACGGTACGGCGTTCGATATCGCCATGTCGAACCATGACCCAGTGGCCTTCGAGGCAGCGGCGCGGGAGATCGGGTTCCTTGGCTTCGGCTTCTATCCGCGCTCGGGGTTCATCCATGTCGACCTCGGCCCCGCTCGTCAGTGGGGCGAGCGGTTTCCCGCGCGGCCCGTGCCCTTTGCTCCCGAGACGCCGCCGGCGCGCGAAGTCCTCGCCCAGAGCCGCACCATGAAGGGCGGCGGCGCGGCGGGCGTGGCGACGCTAGGCGCGGCAGGCATCGAGGTAGCGCAAGAACTGCTGGCTGAAACGCAGAGCGCCGTCCTGCCGCTGGTGCCGTATCTCGACACGCTGCGCTGGGTGTTCATTGCCGTCGCGCTCGCTGGTGTGGCCGTCACGATCTACGCCCGCATCGATGACTGGAAGCGGGGGCGGCGATGATCACCGCGCTCCTGACCGGGATCGCGGCCAGCACGTGGGTTCGAGCCGCCCTGTGCTACGGCGCCATCGCGATCGCCGTGCTCCTTTTCCTGCTCTCGCTCCGACGCTTCGGTGAGCGCGCCGGACGCGTCGCGGAGCGCCTTGAAAGCGTGGAGAGAACCCATGATGTTCAGCGCCGTATGTTGGAGGCTGCGGCTCGCCGTCCTCGTGATCGCGACGACCTCGCTGACCGCCTGCGCGACGGTCGGTTCTAAAGCTCCGGCCGGTGGCGTCTGTCCGCCGGTTGTCGAGTACGGCCGCGAGTTCCAGACGCAGGCGGCCGACGAGATCGCGCTGCTCCCGGAGCCCTCGGCGCTTGCCGAGATGATGAGCGACTATGGCGTGATGCGCGAGCAGGCGCGGGCTTGCAAAGGAAGCTGACCCTCAAGATGCCGTGCATGGCGTCAGAGGAACCTCATGGAACTTCAGAGGTTCTTCGGAGTGGGAACAGAACCGACGCCTGGCAAGCAACCTTCATGGATCAAGTTCTTCAAGCCTTCACCACTGGCGCCGGTATGCTGTGGAAGGCGCTCTGGGCGCTGATCTTCGGCTACATCATCTCGGCCGGCATCCAGGTCCTCGTCACTCGCGAGCAGATGGCCAAGATCCTCGGCGAGCGCGGACCGAGAGAGGCCGGCATCGCCGGATTCTTCGGCTTCATCTCATCTTCCTGCTCTTTCGCCGCGCTCGCGGCATCGCGCTCGGTCCTGGTCAAGGGCGCGCATCCGATGAACTCGATCGCGTTCCTCATCGCATCGACCAATCTGGTGATCGAGCTCGGGATCGTCCTCTGGGTGCTGCTCGGCTGGAAGTTCACCCTCGCGAACTTTCTGCTCGGGATGCTGATGATCGTGTACGCCTACATTCTGACGCAGCTTTGGTTCCCCTCGGGCCTCATCGACGAGGCGAAGGGGCACGCCGAGAAGGCTCAGCAGAGCGAGGGAATGGACATGGACCACGGGATGAAGGGCTCGTTCCGCGACAAGCTCCTCTCCCGCAAGGGTTGGCAACGGATCGCCCGGGCGTTCTTCATGGAATGGAAGATGGTCTGGAAAGAGATCCTCTTCGGCTTCACCATCGCCGGCTTCATCTCTGTTTTCGTGCCGCAGAGCTTCTGGAATACGATCTTCCTCATTGGAGATGGCGGCGCGCAGCAGAGCCCAGGATTTCTCATTGTGCTTGAGAACGCGCTCGTTGCCCCTGTGGTCGCGTTCTTCACCTTCATCGGCTCGATGGGCAATGTGCCCCTGGCGGCGATGCTCTGGTCGCGCGATGCGTCCTTCGGGGGCGTGGTGGCGTTCCTTGGTGCCGATCTCGTCGCGGCGACGGTAATCTGGGTCCACGCCAAATATTATGGCTGGCGCTACGCCCTCTACCTGTCGGGACTGCTCTATGTCTGCATGGTCGCGGCAGGCATCACCGTGCACTACCTGTTTGCGCTTGTCGGCATGATCCCGACCGAGAGGCCGTCGCTGCAGGAGATGGTCCGCTTCGCGATCGACTACACCTTCTTCCTGAACCTCGCCTTCCTGGCCGCGGCCGCGGCGCTTCTCTGGCTGCACTTCCGAGGCGGCGGTGAGAGCACGGGACGCCGGGAAAAAGCAAGAGCATGAAGCGACCCGCGCCCGCGTTTGAGCGAGAAGCTCGCTGTCAGAGTCGCACGGCACGCAGCCGGAGTGCATTGGCAATGACGGAGACGGACGACAGGCTCATCGCAGCGGCAGCGAACATGGGTGAGATCAGGAGCCCGAAGAAGGGATAAAGCAGCCCTGCTGCGATCGGCACGCCAGCGGTGTTGTAGATCATCGCGAAAAACAGGTTCTGTCGGAT
>JAJFJE010000006.1 GCA_021774355.1 Alphaproteobacteria bacterium | reverse complement strand
AGCCCCGCGCGGAGCGGCCGCGGCCGGCAAAGCCGGCAACGGTCGACCCGGATTCGCCGTTTGCCGCCCTTGCCGCCCTGCGCGACAAATTACGCCGCTGACCGTGGCCGATCGAGCGCCCGACGACGCAATCCCGCCTATTTCGGTCCATCAATTGCCGGAACGAAGCCGCTAGCGCCCCGATGACTTCCGATCATCTGGAAAGCCTTCGGCTGGACAAGTGGCTGTGCCATATCCGCCTGGTGAAAAGCCGCAGCCTGGGGGCGGCGCTGGCCGAACGGGGGCGGATCCGCGTGAACGGGCAGCCGGCACGCAAAGCCCATCAGCCGGTCCGCCCGGGCGACGTCCTGACCATTACCCAGGGCCCGCGGGTCCGGGTCCTGCGGGTCCTGGCGCTGGGTGTCAGGCGCGGCCCGGCGGCCGAGGCCCAGGCCCTTTACGAGGATATCACACCCCTTGCCCCGCCCGGCCAAGGCGCGTAATGCAGGCTATGTTCGATCTTCTGAAGACCTTGCTGTCCGACCCCGGCGCAGCCGAAACGGCGCCCGGGAAGCTGACCTTCGAGCTGGCCGTCGCGGCCCTGCTGATCGAGGTGGCCGCCCAGGCCGACGGCATCAGCCCGGTCGAGCGCGATGCCGTCAAGGCAATTCTCGGCCGGCAGTTTTCTTTGGCCCCGGCCGAGGCCGAGACCCTGCTGAACGACGCCGCCAGGGCCCAGGCCAACGCCCCCCACCTGCTGCGCTTCACCCGCGCCATCAAGGACGGGATGCCGCTCGACGAGCGCGAACGCTTGATCGAATGGCTGTGGGAAGTGGTCTATGCCGATGGTCAGGAACATGATCTGGAGGCGGCCTTGATGCGCCGCCTCGCCGGCCTCATCTATGTGCCGGACCAGGCCAGCGGTGGCGCCCGCAAGCGGGTCCGGCGGCGCCTGGGACTAGAGGCTTGAAGCCGCCGCCGCTTCGTGCCAGTTAACGCCTCACCCGGCCTTGCGGCCGGCGCCGTGGCACGTTTTTCCGCGCAGTTCTGGGACGGCCTGCAGGCAGGAGCCCGGCAAGCCCAAGGAGATCGACCATGACCTACGTGGTCACCGAACAGTGCATCAGATGCAAATACATGGATTGCGTCGAGGTTTGCCCCGTCGACTGCTTCTATGAGGGCGAGAACATGCTCGTCATCAATCCCGACGAATGCATCGATTGCGGCGTTTGCGAGCCGGAATGCCCGGCCGAGGCGATCATCCCCGATACCGCGGACGGCCTGGAAAAATGGGCCGAGTTGAATCGTACCTATGCGACCCAGTGGCCCAACATCACCCGCAAGGGCGAGGCGCCGGCCGATGCCGACAGCTTCAAAGGGGTCGCGGACAAGCTGGATAAATTCTTTTCGCCCAAGCCCGGCGAGACTCGGTGATCGAACGGCCATAGTCCGGCGCGACCCGGCGCCGGATTATTGCGATATTGCGTAGCGCACCTCCGGGAAACGCAACAAATCGAGGCTGCCCGCCTGGCCGCGCCCAGGCCACGCCAGCCATTCCGATGCTGCATAGCAGCAAATCCGGTCCGCGTCCCTCCGCCGCACTTATTTCATTTCAATGACTTAGAGCACTTCCAGGGGGGCTGGACTGTGCCAATCGGGCTGTTGTGTCAAGCGAGAATGTGACAAGTGCTTCTGTTTTACGCGCATTCGTGATAACAATTCAGGGAGACGGAAGACGCCCCGTCGGCCCCGTCGCCCGTTGGCGTCGGGCCGGCCGGGGTCTTCAATTCCGCGTCGTCACATTAGGTCCGCACGGGGTCAGGCCAGGGAATCGGTGATTCCTGGTCGTGGGTTCGGTTGCTCACCGGTTTTGCAGGACATCGCCATGGCAGTTGCGAAGAAGAAGATCATCATCTCCTCGGAGTACGAGATTGGCGATCACATTGTCTATCCGGCGCATGGCGTCGGCCGCATTGTCGGCATCGAGAAGCAGACCATCTCCGGCATGGATCTCGAACTGTTCGTGATCGCCTTCGACCAGGAGAAGATGACCCTCCGCGTCCCGCTCAACAAGGCCAAGACGGTCGGCATGCGCAAGCTGTCCAGTCCGCAGAAAATGCAGACGGCGCTGGGCGTGCTGAAGGGCCGGGCGCGCATCAAGCGCACCATGTGGAGCCGCCGGGCACAGGAATACGAGGCCAAGATCAATTCGGGCGATCCGGTCTCGATCGCCGAAGTGGTCCGGGACCTGCACCGCAACGCCGGCCAGCCGGAACAGTCCTACAGCGAGCGGCAGATCTACGAGGCCGCCCTGGACCGTCTGGCGCGCGAGGTCGCCGCGGTCGAGCAGATCGGCGAGGAAGACGCCATTGCCCGCCTGGCGCAGGTTCTGCGCGCCGCCTGAGACCCTTGCGGTGGCGTCGCGGCAACAGCCGCCGGGTGGTCCGCCTGGCGGCTGTCGCACTTGCGATGACGGGTGGAACCCACCATCCCTGGATGCTGCGGCGGCGAACAACCCCAGGATTGGTAGAACGCATCATGGTAAACTGCCCCTCTGTTCCGAGTCGCCGGGCCGCCGGCGACGGGTCATGGGTATCTGCGTATGACCGTGATGGCTGGTGCCACCAGTGAAATTTTCGGCCGGATCGACCGGCCACGGCGGGTCTGGGCGGTCGCGGCGATCCATGCCGATGTCGCCCGCCTAACCACCCTTCATGGCCGGCTGGGCGAGCGCCTGGCGACCGGCGACCGGCTGGTCTATCTGGGCAACCTGATCGGCCACGGCGCCCGGGCGGCAGAAACCTTCGACGCGTTGATCGGCTTTCGCCGCCAGGTCCTGACCTTGGCCGGGGCCGAGCCGTGGGACGTGGTCTATCTGCGCGGCGCCCAGGAAGAGATGCTGGGCAAGCTGATGCAGTTGCAGTTCGCGCCCAACCCCCGGGAAGTGCTGGGCTGGATGATCGACCAGGGGGTCGGCGCCACCCTCGCCAGCTATGGCATCGACGCCGCGAGCGGCTTCGGCCATTGCCGGGAGGGCGCCCAGGCGATCAGCCGCTGGACCGGGCGCGTTCTCGCCCAGGTCCACGCCCATCCCGGTCACGACGAAATCCTGGCGGCCCTGCGACGCTATGCCACCAGCGGCGAGGACGGGCTGCTGTTCGTCAATGGCGGGCTGGATTGCGGCCGTCCCTTGAGCGAGCAGCGCGACACCTTCTGGTGGGGGGGCGGTGCCTTCGCCCCGGAAGATCCGCCCTATGGCCAGTTCCGCATTATCGTTCGCGGCTTCGACCGCAGCCGGGGCGGCGTCGCCATGGGCAAGCACCGGGCGACCATCGATGGCGGCTGCGGCTTCGGCGGCACGCTGAACGCGGCCTGCTTTGCCCCCGATGGTGCCGTGGTCGACTGGATCGAAGTCTAGACCCGGCGGCACCACGCCCTGCCGGCCGGAATTTGCCGGTCGGGCGCACCCGCGGTGATCCGGCCGGCCCTTACCCCGCGTATCTGCCTGTATCGCGCCTCGGGCAGAGGCGCCATGTGGGAGGTGGGCGTGGCGTCGATCGAAAACCCCGGAACCCAGAGCGCCGACCGGCGCTTCGTGGCGTCTGCAATGGCCCTTCCCCTGCTCGAACCGGACCAGGAATTCTCCCTGGCCCGGCGCTGGCGCCAGCAGGGCGACGAGGCGGCATTGCACCAGTTGACCACGGCCTATCTGCGCCTGGTCGTCGCCACGGCGGTCCGCTTCCGCAATTACGGCCTGCCGGTGGGCGACCTGATCCAGGAAGGCACCATCGGGCTGATGCAGGCCGCGGCGCGGTTCGAACCGGACCGCCAGGTCCGCTTCTCGACCTATGCCGGATGGTGGATCCGATCGGCGATCCAGGACCATGTGCTGCGCAATTGGTCGATCGTCCGGATCGGCACCACCGCCTCCCAGAAGGCCCTGTTCTTCAATCTGCGCCGGTTGCGGGCGCGGCTGAACCAGGGCAACGGCACCATGAGCCCGGACGACCGCCAGGCGGTCGCCACGGCCCTGCGGGTCCGTAACGACGAGGTCGAAATGATGGACTTGCGGCTGGGCACCGGCGACCGGTCGCTCAATGCCGCCCTGGGCGACACCGGCGACGACGTCTGGCAGGACCTGCTGGCCGACGACCGGCCGCTCCCGGACGAGGTGGTCGCCGACCGCCGCGACGGCCGCGTCCGCAGGGCCTGGCTCGGCCGGGCGCTCCAGGCCCTCAGCCCCCGGGAGTTGACCGTGATCCGCGAGCGGCGCCTGTCCGAGCCATCGGTGACCCTGGAAGCGCTGGGCACAAGGCTGGGCGTGTCCAAGGAACGGGTCCGCCAGATCGAGCACAACGCCTTGAAAAAGCTGAAGGCGTCCTTGACCCGCGAGGTCCCCGATCCGCGCGGCGCGGGGCTGGTTCCCGCCTGATCGCGGGTTTCGGGCCTTCCGCTGGCCGCGTCGCGCCGCCACACTGGCCCGGTGCTTGGAGGGCCTTGTCGTGCAGCATCCATCCCGTTCGGGCGGCGCCATTCTGATCGACCAGTTGATCGCCCAGGGCGTGCGGCGGCTGTTCTGCGTCCCCGGCGAGTCCTATCTCGCCGCGCTCGACGCCCTGCACCAGCGGGCGGACCGGATCGCCACCGTGGTGTGCCGGCACGAGGGCGGCGCGGCCTTCATGGCCGAGGCCCACGGCAAGCTGACCGGCGAGGTCGGGGTGTGTTTCGTCACGCGCGGGCCCGGGGCGTCCAACGCCGCCATCGGCGTGCACACGGCGATGCAGGATTCGACGCCGATGCTGCTCCTGATCGGCCAGGTGCCCCGGCGCATGAAGCACCGCGAGGCATTTCAGGAATTCGACATCGACCGGCTCTATGGCTGGACCACCAAATGGGCGGCCGAGGTGACCGACCCGGCGCGCCTGCCCGAACTGGTGGTCCGCGCCCTGCGCCTCGCCGTGACCGGCCGGCCCGGCCCGGTCGCCCTGGCCCTGCCGGAAGACGTGCTCAGCGGCATGGCCGCCGTCGCCGACCTGCCGCCCCTCGCCCGCACCCGCCAGGCCCCGGCACCGGCCGCCATGACCGAACTGGCCGCGCGCCTGACCGCCGCCCGGCAGCCCCTGGCGATCATCGGCGGCGGCGGCTGGACGCCGCAAGCCTGCGGCGACTTTGCCCGCTTTGCCCGGCACTGGGACCTGCCGGTGGCCAGCACCCTGCGCCGCCAGGACCTGATCGACAATGATCTGGCGGTCTATTGCGGCGACCTGGCGCTCGCCCCCGACCCCCGGCTGCTGGCCCGGGTCAAGGCGGCCGACCTGATCCTGGCGGTGGGCACAAGGCTGTCCGAGGCGGCAACCCAGGGCTACAGCCTGCTTGCCGTGCCGGCGCCGCAAATGCCCTTGATCCATGTCCATCCCGATGCCCTGGAGATCGGCCGGGTCTATCAGCCGGCCCTGGGACTCGCCGCCGACATGGCAGAATTCGCCGCCGCCGCCGCCGCCCTGCCGGCACCGCCGGCCGCCCCCTGGAGCGCCTGGCGGCAGGCGGCCCGGGCCGACTACGAGGCGAGCCAGGAGCCCGATCCCTGCCCGGGCCCGCTGGACATGGTGGCCGTGATGGCCGTGCTGCGCCGGCGCCTGCCGGCCGACACCATCGTCACCAATGATGCCGGCGCCTTTACCGGCTGGCCTCACCGCTATTGGCGGTTCCGGGTGCCACGCAGCCAGCTCGGCCCGGTCAACGGCGCCATGGGCTACGGCGTTCCGGCGGCGATTGCCGCCAAATTGGCAGAGCCCGCGAAGACCGTTGTGGCATTCGCCGGCGATGGCTGTTTCATGATGACCGGCCAAGAGCTCGCCACCGCCGTTCAACACCAAGCCAACATCATCATCATTGTG
>JAJFJE010000050.1 GCA_021774355.1 Alphaproteobacteria bacterium | reverse complement strand
GGCGCGGCCCTGGCCGAGCGCGGCATTCCCCTGCTCGGGGTGCTGCGCCGGGACGCCACGCCGGTCCTCGAGGAACGTCACCTGGGTCTGGTCCAGGCGGCGGAGGTCGGCGGTCTCGAGGCCCAGCTCGACCGGCTGGGGGCGGCCCTGGCCGCCCATTGCGACCTTGCCGCGCTCCGCGCCCTGGCAGCCGGCGGCGCGGCGGCCCCGGCCGCCGCCCTGCCGCCGCCGCCGGCCCAGCGTATTGCGCTCGCCGCCGACCCGGCCTTCTCCTTCCTCTATCCCCATCTGGCCCGGGCCTGGCGCGCCGCCGGGGCCGAGCTTGTGCCCTTTTCACCGCTGGCCGACGAGGCCCCGGCGGGCGATGCCGATCTCGCCTGGCTGCCCGGCGGCTATCCCGAGCTGGACGCCGGCCGGCTGGCCGCCAATCGGCGCTTTCTGGACGGGCTGCGGGCCTTTGCCGCGCGCCGTCCGGTGCATGGCGAATGCGGCGGCTACATGGTGCTGGGCGAGGGCCTGATCGACGCCGAGGGGCGCCGCCACGCCATGGCCGGGCTGCTCGGCCTGGTCACCGACTTTTCCCGGCGCCGGCTCCATCTCGGCTATCGCCGGGCGACCGCCCTCGCACCCTCGGTCCTGGGGCCCGCGGGCACCGTCCTGCGCGGCCACGAATTCCATTATGCCCGGATCACCGACCCCGGCCCGGAAGCGCCCCTATTCGCCGTCGAAGATGCCGCCGGCCACGCCCTCGCCGATGGCGGCAGCCGGCGCGGCCATGTTTCCGGCGCCTTCTTCCACCTGATCGCGGCCGCCCCGGATGCGCCATTGGGCCGTTGACCCGGCGCCCGCCGCCGCTATGATCGCGCCTCGCCCCGCCAGGGGCCCCGCCCGGTGCCCCAGTGGCGGAATGGTAGACGCGGCAGACTCAAAATCTGTTGTCCGCAAGGACGTGTTGGTTCGAGTCCGACCTGGGGCACCAAATCTTCATCCCATACCATCCCAAGAAGTCCTAAAAACATAGGATTTCCGCCATTCTTTGCCTATAATCTGTCCCAAGCGGTATCACGACGCCCCACCAAATACTGTCAAGATGACAGTAGGAATGACAGTCCGGGGCCGATACCGCCAAGCCGATACTGTCACGGGGATGGTCACGGCGAAGAAGGTGAAACCGCTCACGGACCTGGACATCCGCCGCGCCAAGGCCGGGGAGGTGAAGCGCGATGGGTGACCGTCCCGTTGCGGAGATCACCCCGCCCGAAGTCCTGGACGTGCTCCGGCAGGTCGAGAACCGCAACCACCTGGAAACCGCCGGCAGGCTGCGCAGCATCATCAGCCGGGTGTGCCGCCTGGCGGTAGCCACCGGCCGGGCCGAGAATGACCCCGCCATCGCCCTGCGCGGAGCCATCGCCTCGCCCAAGCCGGTGTCGCGCGCCGCGATCACCAATCCCGTTGGCCTGGGCGCCCTGCTGCGCACAAACGCCGACTACCGGGGCCGACCCGAGGTTGTCGCGGCGCTCAAGCTGATGGCTTACCTGTTCCCCCGCCCAGGCGAACTGCGCATGGCCGGCTGGGAGGAGTTCGATCTCGAGGCCGCGGTCTGGTCGACCCCAGCCACCCGCATGAAGATGCGCCGCCCGCACAAGGTCCCCCTGCCCCCGCAGGCCGTGACCATCCTCAAGGACCTGCGCGCCATCGCCGGCCGGGCCAAGTTAGTCTTTCCATCCGTGCGCTCGTCGCAGCGGTGCATCAGCGAGAACACCCTCAATGCTGCCCTGCGCCGCATGGGCTATGCCCAAGACCAGATGACCGCCCATGGCTTCCGGGCGGCTGCCGCGACGCTGCTCAACGAAAGCGGAAAGTGGCACGCCGACGCCATCGAACGCCAACTCGCCCACGTCGAGAACAACGACGCGCGCCGCGCCTATGCCCGCGGCGAGCATTGGGAGGAACGAGTGAAGATGATGGCGTGGTGGGCCGACCACATCGACGCCCTGCGCGACGAGGCAAAGGTCATCCCCTTTCACAGCAGCAGCAAGGCATAGGAGGCCGCTATGCTACCCAGCGCATAGCGGTCTGGGCCTGATGCGGCCGCGATTCAGCAGCCGGGCCCTTCTGATTGTGATTGCTGCAGTCATGGTGCGGCTCGCTGGATGTGCGGATGCATAATGACACCACCCGCGGATCACCGACACGGGCACGCAGGAGCAGCAGTTGGCGATCGCCAGGGGATACTGCACCCAGGTCATTTGCAGGCCGCACCGATGCCAAGCCCGCCCATGCTCGCGCAACTGCACTGGAGATAGGTCATTACCGGAACGGCAACTACCCTTGGCACCCCGCCGACCCACTATTCCGGCTTGGCGACACCACTGGCAAGTCCCTGCGCCGCTTTTCCGACCGGCTTGGCCATAAGCGCTTATGCACAGGCAAAGAAGGAGCTTGAGGCGATCTTCGACGGCTGCATGGCGTAGTTCGGATGGGTGAAAGCGGAATAAAGCCCGCGCCGAGCAGTGCAGGTTTGAGTCACCCTATACTTTTGCTATGTTCGTTGGCGGCGGCCCTGCCCCGTTCCGGCACCTGCTTTGAGTGGGAATGCCGAGTTCGGGGCCGGGGTCGCCACCTCCGTACAGCATGATGTATTGGCCACACCGGCCGCGATCGCCGGTCACGTCAACCTAAGACGACCGCATCCGCGGCTTCCTGGCCTCGGTCATGGTCGAAATCGGTCCGGGGGTGTATGTCGCGCCGACCATGACCAAAGGCGTGCGGACCCGGGTGTGGTCGGTCCTGCAGAATTGGTTCGGCGCCCTCGGTGGCGGCGCCATCGTGATTTGCTGGCGCAATCGCAACGAACCCGGCCATCTTGGCATCGCCACCCTCGGCTCACCACCCTGCGTCCTGTTCGACGCCGACGGTGTCTATCTCAGCTTCCGACCCGACTAGCCGCGCCGGCACCCGCCGTTCCTTGACAAGTGAAGAACAATCAAGACTCTAAGCGCTAGAGGCTCCCCCGCCTAAGCGGGGATCGACCCCTCGACGGTGTCAATC
>JAJFJE010000049.1 GCA_021774355.1 Alphaproteobacteria bacterium | reverse complement strand
CCAACAGCGAGCCATCACGGGGCCAACGCGCTTCGAGACGCATGCAGCCATCAGACCGGCCGCCCTGGGGCCATCGCCGATCGCCCCGCGGGCGTCGAATTAGGCCGGCCGGTCGTCGAACAGGCCACGGATTCGGGCCAGGACGGCCGGCAGGTCGTCGGCAACCGGCTGGGCCGGCCCCGAGGGTCCGCCCAGAATCCCGACCGCCCCGCGCCGCACCAGAAGTTCCGCCAGGCCCGCGACATCCCGCTGGCCGATCAGCAGGCCCCGGCGCAGCAAATCGTCGCGAACCGGCAGCGGCAGCAGGCTGGTCAGCCGTTTCAGGAGCGCGGGCGCGCGCTGTTCGAGCGTCGGCAGAACGGCAATCGATACCGGTTTGCCGGCGCGGCAGGCTTCCGCGATCATCGAGGCGCTGTCGCTGGTGACGACCAGGTCCTGGGCGGCGGCGACAAAGCCGAAATGCGGATTTTCCGGGTCGTGGGGCTGGAAGGCATAGATTTCGCCGGGCACCGTAATGGCCCGGCGCAGGGCCGTGACGACGGCCGCTGGCGTTCGCCGGCTGGTCGACACCAGCAGGCTGCCGCCCCGGGCGGCGACATGGTCCGACAAGGCGCGGCCCAGCACCGCGGCGGTTTCCGCATCCAGCCGCGCGTTGCGGCCGGGGCCTCCGATCAATGCCGTGGTGAGGGGCCGGGGCAGCCGGGCCAGGCGGTCGCCCTGCGCTGCCGCGCCGGCGGTCAGCAGGGCCGGCGGGATACGGTTGAGCGGCAGGGTCGCGTGCACCAGATTGGCGGCGTCCGGCAAGCCGTATTGGGGCATGCCGATGATCAGGTCGAACCAGTGAAACGGTGCCCAGGGTCGCCCCAGATGGACCAGGACCGCCCGGTGCCCGGTCTGGCGGGCGGTCTGGCGGGCGATCCAGCGGGCGACCGGTACGGTGCGCCGGCCGGAACTCAGCACGAGATCGGGCCATGGCGGTGCCAGTGCCGCGCTGCGCCGCCGGTCGATCGACCACAGGTGGCCGCCGAGCAGCCAGTTCGGCACCCGGTAGAAGCGATTGGCCGTGATCGGCCGGATCTCCCAAGGCCACCCCAGGGCATCGGCCACCACGCGCAACTGGGCGTTGTCGCCAGCCTTGTCGCCGGCCAGGACCCAGACGTGCGGCGCGGTGATTCGATCCCGCCCGCTATCGGTCGCCCCGGCCGTGGTGCCGCCTGTCGGCATTGCGCCTCCCGGTCATCGACTGCGAGCTATCGCACAGGGCACGCGCCCCGCCAAGCGGCGGCGCCATCGGATCGACCGGTGCTACACCACCGGTTAACGATTGCCGCCGCAAAATCGCGCATGGGCAAGTGTCAGTGGCAGCCATCGGTGGTGGACGACGGTCCCGTGCAAAGCGCGGTGATCACGGATCCGGTGTTCGAGGTCGCGTTCGACAAGGCGCCGATCGGCATGGCGCTGGTGGCGCCGGACGGCCAATGGATGCGCGTCAATCCGACCATGTGCGCGATTGTCGGGTATTCCGAGGGCGCGCTTCTGGACATGACCTTCCAGGATATCACCCATCCCGACGATCTGGCGGCGGACATGGCGCTGGTGGCACGCGTGCTGGCCGACGAAATCCACACCTACACGCTCGGGAAGCGCTACCTGCGCAGCGACGGCAGCATCGTCCATGTCCAGCTTGACGTGTCGTCGGTGTGGCAGGCGCCGGGCAAGCTGGCGTTCTTCATCGCCCAGGTCCAGGACGTGACCGCCCGGATCAACCAGACCGTGGAGCTGGAAGCGGCCAAGCAACTGGCCGAAACCACCCTGTCGTCGATCAACGACGCGATCATCCGCACCGATGAGGACGGCCGAATTACCCTGTTCAACCCGGCTGCCGAACGGCTGACAGGCTGGACGGCGGACCAGGCCGGCGGCCGGCTGCTGGACGACGTGGTCGTCCTCGACACCGTGGTGACTGATCCGCTGAAGGGCTTCGGGTTGGACGTCGAGGGCAATCTGGGGGGCTGGGAGGAACGGCTGTTGAGCGCCGCAGGCGGGCGCCGGATCCCGGTCGAGACCTCCGTGGCCCGGCTTCCCGGCCCGGACGGCCGGACCAGTGGCATCCTGCTGCTGCGGGACGTTTCGGTCCTGCGGGAACTGGCCCAGAAGCTGAAGGATATCGTCGCGCGCGATCCCTTGACCGGCGCCTATAGCCGTCATGCATTCGAAGCCGTCGTGGAAGCGGTGCTGGAGCGGCGCAATGCCGGGCAGGTCACGGCCCTGATCTATGTCGATCTGGACCAGTTCAAGCTGATCAATGATCGCTGGGGCCATCTGGCGGGCGATGCCCTGCTGCGCCAGGTCGCCGCCCTGATCACCGGCGTTGCCGCCGACCTCTCGCTCTGCCGGTTCGGCGGCGACGAATTTGCCGTGGTGATCAATCGGCCCTCGCTGAATGACGTCGAACTGGTTGCCGAGGCGATTCGCGAGGCGGTCGGCCGGCATCGCTATGCCTGGTCGGGCGAAGGCTTCGTCCTGACCGCCAGCCTCGGGGTCGCGCCGGTCTTCGACCCCGACGATATCAGCGCCGCCCTGTCCCATGCCGATGCCGCCTGCATCATTGCCAAGGCCAATGGGCGCAACCGGGTTCATGTCTACCGGGTGGGCGAAGCCGAGATCAGCCGCTACCTGGGCGACATCGAATGGATCGAGGAGGTCCGCGCCGCGATCGCCGACGACCGGCTGCTGCTATATGGCCAGACCATATTCGCCGCCGACGGCGCAGCGATTGCCGTCGAGGTGCTGTCGCGCCTGCGCGCCCGGGACGGCACGCTGGTCCCTCCGGGAACCTTCATTGCCGCCCTGGAACGCTTTTCCATGACCGAACTGCTCGATCGCTGGGTCATGCAGACGGCACTGCGCCGGATCGGCGAACTGCCGGCCGGGACCCGCCTGTTCGTCAATGTCTCGGGCGCCAGCCTGTCGTCGCGCTCCTATCGGCACTGGCTGCTGGACCTGTTATCGGGCCACCGCGACGAAGCCAGGCGCCTGGTGATCGAGGTGACGGAAACCTATGCCATCCAGTATTTTGCCGAGTTGCGCGAACTGGTGGTGCCGCTGAAGCAACTGGGAGCGGCCTTTGCCATCGACGATTTCGGCTCGGGCTTCGCCAATCTCACCTATGTCCGCGAACTCTCCGCCGACTATCTGAAGATCGACGGCCGCCTGACCACTTCGGTCGAGGGTGACGAGGTGACCCGGCGGATTGTCGAGACGATTTGCGCCGTGGCCCCGCAGATCGCCGTCAAGACCATCGCGGAACATGTTGAAACGCTCCAGCAGGCCGCCGTGCTGCGGGCCCTTGGCGCAGACGCCCTGCAGGGCTTTGCCCTGCATCGGCCCGAACCCTTGCATCGCTGACCGGGCGGGCCGCCCTTTTGGCGCCACAACCCCTGTGCTAGAAGGGGCGATGCGCTCAATTGCGGTCATTCTGGTCTGTGCTGGGTGTCTGGTGGCGGCACCCGCCGGCAGCCATCCTCATGCCTGGATCGACCTGGAGAGCGGCGCCCTGCTGGACGACCAGGGGCGCCTCACGGGGATCGAGATCGACTGGCGCTTCGATGCCTTCTACACCGCCTTCGTGCTCGACGGGACCCGCCCGGACCAGGCCCGCCAGGCCGACCTCGACAAGCTGGCGGCCGAGAACATCGGTAACCTTAAGGATTATAGCTACTTCACCGAGATCGAGGTCGACGGCCAGCGCCAGGCGGTGGCCCCGGTCGACGGCTTCAAGACGGCCATGCGCGGCGACCAGTTGTGGCTGCACTTCGTCGTGCCCGTGGCCACGCCGGTGGCGGCCGCGGCCGGTCACCGCTTGCGTTACGCGGTCTATGATCCGACATATTTCATCGAAATCCGCCACGTTTCCAAGCAGGCGGCCCGGGTGACCGGGCCGGGCAGCACGGGGTGCCAGACCCGGCTGGTCGAGCCGCGGCCGCCGATGGAGGCGATCGCCCTGGCCGCCGGTCTCGACATGAGCGAAAGCGGCGGCGACAGCCTGGGCCGGCTGTTTGCCGAATGGGTCACGGTAACATGTCCGACAGCACCGCCCTGAGCCGCCGCGGGGTCGGCCTGGCGGTCCTGGTGCTGGCCGCCATGGCGCTGGCGGCCTTCGCCGCGGGCCTGCCGGACCAGTTGTCCTGGGCGATCCAGAACGGCCAGCGCAGCTTCCATCACCTGCTGGTTTCGGCGATGCAGGCGATCAAGGCCCAGGGCCTTGCGGCGGGGGGCGGCCTGATCGCCGCCAGCTTCGCCTATGGCGTGTTTCACGCCGCCGGACCGGGGCACGGCAAGCTGGTGATCTCGACCTATCTGGCGACCAACGATGCCAATCTGCGCCGGGGTATCGCCTTGTCGACGGTGGCCGCCCTGGTCCAGGCGCTGACCGCCGTCGTCGCGGTCGGGGCCGTGGTCTGGCTGCTCGGCGCGTCCAATCGCACGGCGCAGACGGCGGCCATGGCCCTGGAGCAGTCGAGCTATGGCCTGGTCGCGCTGTTTGGCGCGGTGCTCAGCTTTGCCGCCGGCCGCCGGCTGCTGGGCCGCCTGCGCCGCCACGCCGGCGATGCTTCGGACGGCCATCTCGACCACGACGATCACCATCATGGCCACCAGGCCTGTGCCCATGGTCCCGATGCCGCCAGCCTGGCCGGCACCCGGTCGCTGCGCCAGATGGTGGCGCTGGTCCTGGCGGTCGGCCTGCGGCCGTGCAGCGGGGCCATTCTGGTCCTGGTCTTCGCCGAGGCGGCGGGGCTGCGCCTGGCGGGCATCGCCGCGGTCTTCGCTATGGCGGCGGGGACGGCCGTTACCGTGGCGAGCCTGGCGGCCCTGGCGGTCCATGCCCGCCGCCTGGCCCTGCGGCTGGGCGCGGCGGCCCCCGAAGGCGGCGGCCGGCTGGGGCTGTGGCTCGACGGCGTGGCCCTGGCCGGCGGCCTGGCGATCATGGGATTCGGGGTGATCCTGTTCCAGGCGGCCCGGGTGATCGCCGCCCATCCGCTTCTGTAGCGGCTATAGCGACTCGATGGTCGCTGCTTCCAGGTCGAACACCATGCCGTGAAGGCGCAGGGTTCCGGCGGCGACGCGGCCGGCGATCCACGGAAAGGTCATGAGGTTTTTCAGCGATTCATGGACATTCTCGCGCTCGCACAGACGGCAGGCGAGTTGCCGGTCGCCGTCGGCGGCGGCCAGGGCCCGGTCCCGTGCGGCGGTGGCAATCGACATCCAGGTCGCGATGAAGTCGGTCGGCCGGCCCTCGGTCCCGTTGACCAGGGCGTTGACGCCGCCGCAGTTGGAATGGCCCATGACCACGATGTGCTCGACATTCAGATCGTTGACGGCGAATTCCAGGGCCGCCGAAGTGCCGTGGTAATCGGCATTGGGGGCATAGGGCGGGACCAGATTGGCAACGTTGCGGACGACGAAGATCTCGCCCGGGCTGCAATTGAAGATGACCTCCGGGGCGGCCCGGGAATCGCAGCAGGCGATGACCATGGCGCGCGGCCGCTGGCCGCTGACGGCCAGGCTCTGGAACAGCTCCTTGTGCTCCTCCCAATAGGTCTCGCGAAACCGGCGGTAGCCGTCCAACAACGCGTCCATAGCTTATCCCGCAATTGCGAACACGGGTCCTCCCATACAGCGGGACGCCGCGGCGCGCAATCGCCGTGGATTTGACCGGTGCCGCCGGCGCGCTATGTCCTGGCTCGGGCGACGGCGCGGAACGGCATGAAAAGGGGACCGGCGTGGTGGCAAAGATATCTGTCCAGGCGGGGCGGCGGGTCAGCCGGCGGGCGGTTCTGAGCGCCCTTGCCGCCCTGCCTGCCGTCGGCTGCACATTGGCGACACTTGACGACGTCATGCCCAAGGATGCCGGCGGCCGGCGCCTGAAGCGGGATATCGCGTTCGGGACCGCCGGACTGGGGCTGGACGTCTACGGGCCGGAACCGCGCCCGGCGGCGGCGGCGGCGCTGGTCGTTTTCATCCATGGCGGGGGCTGGGACAGCGGCCGGAAGGAAGATTATGATTTCGTCGGGACCGCCTTCGCGTCGCGCGGCTTCGTCACCGTCGTGCCGGATTACCGGCTGGTTCCGGCGGTCCGCTTTCCCGCCTTCCTGGCCGATTGTGCCGAGGCGGTCCGCTGGGCCCAGGATCACGGCGCCGACTATGGCGGGCGGCCCGACCGGATTTTCCTGGTCGGCCATTCGGCCGGCGCTTATGACGTTGTGATGCTGGCCCTGGACCGGCGTTTCCTGGCCGCGGCGGGGGTTCCGGCCGACCACCTCAAGGGCGTCGCCGGCCTTGCCGGCCCCTATGATTTTCTGCCCTTGAACGTGGCGTCGACCAGCGCGGCATTCGGCATGGCGGCCGACCTGGCGCGCACCCAGCCGATCAACCTCGTGGCCGCCGGCGCGCCACCCATGCTGCTGGCAAATGGCCAGGCCGACGATGTGGTGCGGCCGAAAAACAGCCGGGTCCTGGCCGGGCTGATGCGGGATCGGGGCAACCGGGTGGTCGAGAAATATTATCCGGATCTGGGCCATGTCGGCATTCTGCTGGCCCTGGGCCGGCCGTTTCGCGCCCGGGCGCCGGTGCTCGACGACGTGGTGGGCTTCTTCAACAGCCTTCCGGGGTGAGCGAAGCCATTGCATCACCGGGGCCGAGTTCGGATCATGGGCCGATGATCCGCCGTCTGTTCCTCTGGGGCGTCGGGGCTGCCGCGGCCGCCCTGTGTGCCTGCGTGCTGCTGGGGCCGCTTCTGATCGGCGGCCGTTGGCGTGCCGACGTGGCGCCGCCGCCTGCCGACCTCGCCCTCTCGGTGGTGCGCTTCGAGGCGGCCGACGGCGTGCCCCTGGTGGCTTGGATGGCCGATGCCGAAGATGCCAAGGCGGTGGTGATCCTGGTCTCGGGCCTGGGCGGCAACCGCACGCTGGCGCCGGTTCCGGCGATGATGCGCGACCTGCTGGGGCGGGGCTATACGACCCTGGCCCTCGACCGGCGGGGCCAGGGCAGCGCCGGTGACGGGCCTGATTCGCCCGGCGCGGGCGCGGCCGCGGCGGCGGATGTGACGGCCGCGGTCGATTGGCTGGCGCGGCACCGGGCCGGGTTCCCGGTGGTGGTGCTGGGGCTGGGCAGCGGCGGCCTGGCGGCCCTGGATGCCGCTGCCGGCGACCGGCGGATCAGGGCCCTGGTGCTTCAGGATGGCAGCACCGAACTGCGCCGGGCGCTTGGCCGGGAGCTTGCCGCGCGAAGCGGCCTGCCGGCGCCGCTGGTCCGGGCCATGCTGTGGAGCGGGCAACATATCTGGGGTCGGGCGCTGCACAGCAGCCATCCGCTGGACGCCATGGCACGGTACGCGCCCCGCCCGGCGCTGCTGATCCACGGGCCCGGCACCGCTGCGGACAGCGCCGCCCTGGCGGCCGCCAATCCCGCCGCGCAGAACTGGCAGGCGGGCCCCGTGGCGGATTACCGCTCGTACCGGGATGCCTGGATCGATCGGGTGGCCGGCTTTCTTGACGGCCTGTTCGGGACCATGTTTGGCTGATATCCGCCGCGCCGGGGAAGGCCAAGGCTGTTACAGTGGCGCCGGGTGCCGCGCGACGGGGCACGGTCAGGTTCGGGATAGGCACAGGTTGCGGTTTCTCTGTCGGGCAGCGTCGGGACGGCGGCGGCTTCTGGGGCGTGCGGCCGGTCATGGCTGAGCAATTCGGCCTGGACGGTGCCTCCATCCGCATCGATCTTCGGGGCGAAGGGACCATTCGCCAGATCGACAGCCGCTTTGTCGCGCTGACGGGCTGGTCGATGGCCGAGACCGTGGGCCAGCCGGTCGGCCTGCTGTTCGGGCCGCACACCGGCCGCGATGTCGTCGACCGGCTGCGCAAGGCAATCGAGCGGGGCGAGCCGATGGCCGTTACGCCGACCCAGCTCTACCGGATGAGTGGCGAAAGCTTTGCGGCAACGCTCGAACTGATCATCGACCGGGGAACCGGCCTGGTCCGGATCAGGACCGACCGGGTTCCGGCCGGCGACCGTGACAACGCCCTTGCCGAGGTCGGGTCCGAGCGGCTGCTTGAGGCGGTGCTTGAGGCGGTGCACGACGGCATTCTGCTGGTCGACAGCAGCGGGGTCGTCCGCCGGGTGAATCCGGGCTTCCTGCAACTGTGGCACGGCGGACCCGAAGCCCCGTCCGGGATGCCTTTGGAGCAGATCCTGGAACTGCCGGGACGGGAGACCGACGCGATCCAGGATGGGATGACGGCGGGCCATCTGATCACCGCCGACGGCCATCGCCGACCGGTCACGGCGATGGTGGTCCATAGCGTCGACAGTGTGGGGCGGCGTTTTCAGGTGATCGTGCTGCGCGCCGCCGGAGGGCGCCGCCCCGAGGCCGTCCGGCTGGGCGCCGCGATCGAGGCGATTTCCGCCGTGGCGGTGCGGACCGTGCTGAAGGACCGGCGGGCCATCGGCTTCGGGCTGCTGGAACTGGAGCCTGGGGTCGGGGTCGAAGACCATCTGGGGTCCCAGGCAGAGGCGGTCCTGGATCAGGCGGTGGAGATGGCCCTGGGCGTGGTGAGCGCTCTCCTGGGGCCGGTGGAATTCGTCTGTCGTGCCGGTCCCAAGCGGCTGCTGCTGCTGTTCGACGAGGCAGCGCGCAGCGAGGCGATCGAGCGGCTGCAGCACCTGGCCCAGGAAGTGGGCGACCGCCTGGCCGTTGCCGGCGCCCCCCTGGCCGAGATCGACGTCTATGTGGCGGCCGAATGGGTCGAGCCGGGCAGCGAATTGGCCGCCAGCCTCGACCGGGCCGACGCGGCCGGCCGGCTCGACGCGGTGATCGAGCACCTGGTGCGCCAGAGCCGGGAGGGGCGCGGCGCGACGGTGCTGGCAGACCTTCTGGACGAGGCCGATATCGAGGTCCTGCCGGTGCGGACGGCGGCAGGGTTGCCGTCCCGCTATGGCCTGATCCAACTCGACCGGCGCAGCCGCCAGCGGTTCGACTGGGTGGCCGGACGGGAGGACTGGACCGAGGCGACGGCGGTGGAACTGGATCTCTTGCGGTTCGGCCGGGCAATGGAGCGGCTGCAGCGGCGGGGCGCCGATGGCCGGGCGATCGACCCGCCGATGATGATCGTGCCGATGCGCTACCGGACCCTGATCGAAGCCGAGGGCGGCGAACGCCTGGCGGCGCTGTCCCGGGGCTTTGGCCAGGGCGGCCGCAACCGCCTGGCAATGCTGATCCATGGCCTGCCCGATGCGGTCTCGGGCCGGGGGCTGGCCGAACTGATCCGGCGCGGCTTCGGCCTGGCGCGGTTCCTGGTGCTTGAGCCCGGCAGCCTTGGCGACGCTGCGGCCTTGGGCGCGGATGAGGGGCTGCTGGCCCTGTCCATCGACTTCACCCAACTGGGCGAACGCATCAAGCAGGACCCGGTGCCGTTCCGTCAGTTGGGCGACCGGCTGCAGAAGCGCGGGGTGGCGACCATCCTGCGCAATATCGCGACCCCGGAGGTGGCGGCCCTGCTGGCCGGCCTGTTCCCTCATGTCCTGCTGTCCGGCGACGGGGTCGAGCAATGGGCCCTGCGCATGGTCTAGGGGCTCCGGACCCATCCCATCCGTGATTGCCGCTGGCTGTCCCCTTGCGGCGGGGAACCGTTCGGACTAGAGCATAACAAGAACATTTGGGCGAAAGGCGATGGCTGGCGGGAGCTATGCAGAACGGCAGACGGTTCTTGCGGATTTGCGGGATCGCCTGGCCCGGATCGAAGCCGGCCCGGCCCGGAAGGGCAGCACCCTGTCCCTGGGCCCGGGGCTCGATGGCTGGCTGCCGAAGGGCGGCCTGGTCTGTGGCGCCGTCCATGAAGTGATGCCGCAGGAGCGGACCTTGCCGGCCGCCGCCATGGGCTTTTCGATTCTGGCCCTGGCCCGCCTCGATGCCGCCGCCGGACCCATCCTGTGGCTGGCCCGGGCCGGCCGCGGCAGGCTTTACGCCCGGGGACTGGTGGGACTGGGCTTTAATCCCGGGCGCCTGATCCTGGTCACCCCGTCCTCGGCACAGGATCTCCTGTGGGCCGCGGAAGAGGCCCTGCGCTGCCGGGGGATCGGTGCCGTGGTGATGGAGGTCGCCAGCCTCGGGCTGACTCCCGCCCGGCGCCTGGCCCTGGCGGCCGAAGCCGGCGGCACCCTGGGTCTCCTGTTGCGGGAAACCGCGGGGGCTTCGTCCTGCTGCAGCCGCTGGTGCATCGGAACGGCGCCGGGCGATAAGGCCGGGGACTGGGCGCCCCGTCTGGTCGTCGCTCTCGATCGCTGTGCCGGCGGGCCCCCGAAAGCACCCGCTGAAATGCAGTGGCAAGGCCCGGCCGAAGGCTTTGTCGCCCTGCCTCGGCCCGTGGAGAGCCTTGACCGGCTGGCGCGGGTAATCTAGAACAAAAGAAGAACATCTGGCTTTTCAATTCATGCCGTCATGACCCGGCGCGCCGGTTCGGAGTGTGCGCATGCGTCGCCTTGCTGCTGTCTGGTTGCCGTTCTGGCCGGTCGAGCGGCAACGCCGGAGGGATCCGGCGCGGTTTCCCGCGGGGCGCCCGGCCGCCCTGGTCGCGGCGATGACGGGCGGGTTCCGCCTGACCGCCGTCGATGCCCTGGCTGCCGCCGAAGGCCTGGCCCCCGGGCAATTGGCGACCGACGCCCGGGCCCTGGTTCCGGCCCTGGTGATGCAGCCGGGGGACCCGGCGGCCGATGCCCGGGCGCTGGACGACCTGCTGCACTGGGCCAGCCGCTGGTCGCCCATGGTGGCCCGGGACGGGACCGACGGTTTCGTGCTCGATGTCGGCGGGGCCAGCCATCTGTTCGGCGGCGAAAAGGCCTTGCTTGCCGATATTGGCCGGCGCCTGGGGGGCCTGGGGCTGACCTCGCGCCAGGCCCTGGCCGGCAGTGCCGCCGCGGCGGCGGCCCTGGCCCGCTGTGCCGCCGACCATTGTATCGTCGCCGGTGGCAGCGCCGCCCATGCCGCGGCCCTTGCGCCCCTGCCCCTGGCGGCCCTGCGGCTGGAGCCCGCGATCGCCGCGGCCTTGATCCGGCTGGGCATCACCACCATCGGCCAACTGGCCGGGCTGCCCCGGCCGAGCCTGGATCGCCGCTTCGGCGGCGGCCCGACCCAGTGCCTGGACCGGGCTTTGCTGCGCGCCGCGGAAGCGATGTCCTGGGTCGAGCCCATGCCCCGGTTCCGCACCTTTCTGCCCTTTGCCGAACCGCTGGCCGGCCGCGCCGGGATCGAGGCCGCCGCCGCCCGTCTGGGCGAGGCCTTGAGCCGCCTGCTGGGCGAGGCCGGGCAGGGCGTCCTGAAGCTGGTGCTGCAGCTTCATCGGGTCGATGGGGCCCGGCCCTGTGTCGCTCTCTCCCTGATCCGCCCCAGCCGCGACCCGGTGCATCTGCAGCGCCTGATCTGCCCCAGGCTGGACGGTCTCGATATCGGCTTCGGCCTGGATGCCATGGCTCTGGTGGCCGAGACGGTGGCTCCCCTGGGGGCGGAAGCCCTGGCCCTGGGAGCCGCCGATGGTGCGTCGTCGCGGGAAGCCCTGGCCGAACTGGTCGACCGCCTGAGCAACCGGCTGGGGCGGGAAGCCCTGGCCTGCCTGGAACCGGTTGCCAGCCATCGTCCGGAACGGGCCGAGCGGCTGGTTTCCCTGAACCGGGAAGACCGGGCCGACCGGGAAGATCGGTCCGGCGCCAGGGCGGAAATGCTGTGTCTTGCCGACCGGGGGCCGGAACGGCCCTTGCGCCTGCTCGGCCGGGCCCAGCCGATCGAGGTGGTGGCGGAAATCCCGGAAGGGCCACCCCGCCTGTTCCGCTGGCAGGGGGCCAGCCATCAGGTGGTGCGGGCCGAAGGGCCGGAGCGGCTTGCCCCGGAATGGTGGCGGGCGGATGCGACGATGCGCGCCCGCGATTACTACCGGGTCGAGACGGCCTCGGGCGGGCGCTTCTGGCTCTACCGGGACGGCCTCTACCAGCGCCGCGGCGACGGCGAGGGCGAGGCCCCGCCGGCCTGGTACCTGCACGGTTTCTTTGCCTGAGGCGGCGATGCCCCGGCCCTATGCCGAACTGGTCTGTGCCAGCAATTTCAGCTTCCTGCGCGGGGCCTCCCATCCCGACGAACTGGTGCTGACCGCCAAGGCCCTGGGCCTGGCGGCCCTCGCCATCGCCGACCGCAACAGCCTGGCCGGCGTGGTCCGGGCCCACCGTGCCGCCCGCACGGCCGGCCAGCGGCTCTTGGTCGCCAGCCGGCTGGTGCTGCGCGACGGTACCGAACTGGTGGTCCTGCCCCGGGACCGCGCCGCCTATGGCCGGCTGTCCAGCCTCCTGTCCCTGGGCAAGGGGCGGGCGGCCAAGGGCGAATGCGACCTGGGCCTCGACGATCTCCCGGCCTATTGCGACGGCCTGCTTGCCATCCTGCTGCCGCACCAGGCCTGGCGCCCGGGGGCGCCTTTGGCCGCCCTCGACCCGTTGCGCCAAGCCTTCCGGCGCCGCCTCTGGCTGGGTGCGGCGCTGTGGCATGATGGCCGGGACCGGGCCCGGCTTGCGGCCCTGGCCGACCTGGCCGCGGCCTCCCGCGTGCCTCTGGTGGCGGCGGGCGAGGTGCTCTACCACAGTCCCCAGCGCCGCCGCCTGGCCGACGTGGTCACCTGTATCCGCGCGCATTGCACGATCGATGCAGCGGGCTTCCGTCTGGCGGCCAATGCCGAGCGCTTCCTCAAGGACGGCGACGAGATGGCCCGCCTGTTCGCGACCCATCCGGCGGCCCTGGAAGAGACCTTGGCAATTACGGAACAGGCCCGCTTCTCGCTCGACGAGCTGGC
>JAJFJE010000048.1 GCA_021774355.1 Alphaproteobacteria bacterium | reverse complement strand
GCTGCGGGTGACATTGCGGTCGCCGATAGCGCAAAAAAGCCCGCCGGGATTGCCGGCCCGGCGGGTCAAAGTCGAGTGGATGATGTCCTAGTCGAAACGGTAGGCCAGCTACGCGCCGCGCGAACGGCCGTAAACGAAGGTTCTGGCCTACGGGAAAAAGGCTAGGCCGGCGGTCCCCCGGGACGCAAGGGGACAATCCGCCAATGCCCCCCAATGGGTTTAATATCCAGTCCATAATGGTTCTATGCGAGCCCGCGCCGCCGGCGGTTCAGGGGGCCGGCTTGACGGCGCCTTCGGCGACTTTCTGCGCTACCGTCTTGGACAGGCGATGGAGCGCACCGGCCCGCACGCCGACCTGTTCCATGGCCGCCAGGGTCTGCGCCAGGTAATCCCGGCAGGGACCGAGATGGCCCGCCGCCGCGGCAATGGCGCTGGCGATTTCCGCTTCGCTCAATCGGCCGGCATAGCGCTCGTGGGAACGTTCGACCATGAAGCTGAGGCAGGTCACCCGCCGCCCGTCCGTCAGGCGGGCCGGGCTCCAGCGCGGCCGATAGGCGCCCGTCAGCATCTCCCGCAGCCATACCAGGCGAAGCTCGGCTTCGGCCAGCGCAGGGTCGAGGCGGAAGGCGACGCCGCGGCACGAGCCGCCCGGCTCGAGCGCCAGGACCAGGCCCGGTGCCTCGGGCGAGCCACGGCCAACCGGCGTCCACAGGCAGAATCGCCGGTGCCAGCCATGAACCGTCGCGATCATCCGTTCTTCGTGAAGGAATGCCGGATTCCACATCAGCGAGCCATAGCCAAACAGCCACAGATCGCCCGGCGGCGCCGCCGCCAAGGTAGCCTGCAACGAGGCTTCCCGTTCGGCCGTGGTCAGAAAGCGCAAAATTCCGGTTGGCGCCCATTGGTCGATCATCGCCTGAACGGCGCCGTTGGCGAGATCTTCCCGGGTCAGCCCCATGGGGAGCCGTCAGGGCTCGTCGATAAGCTTGGCCTCCAGCGCGGCCAAGCGGGCGGCCAGCGCCTCGTTTTCTTCCCGTGCCGCCACGGCCATCGCCTTCACGGCCTCGAACTCTTCGCGGGGAACCAGCTGCATTTCGGCGACGAAGCGTTCGACCAGTTGACGGATCAGGCCCTCGGCCTCGTGGCGCACCCCCTGAAGGGCCCCCACGGCGCCTGTGGCAAGCCGCGCGATGTCGTCAAGAATCCGGTTTTCCGTCTGCATGGAGGCATTTTGCGCCGTCTCCTGCCGCGGCGCAACAGGCGCCATGTCGCGGGTGCATCTCTTGCCTCGGCCGCTTGACAGAGCGGAACCGGGAGCGGACAAGCAGGCAGCCCCTTCGACGCGAGTCCCATGCTGACCACGCTGCCTGTGCTGGTATTCCCGACCATCGACCCGGTGCTGATCCAGATCGGTCCGGTGGCGATTCGCTGGTATGCGCTGGCCTATGTGGTCGGCATCGTCATCGGGTGGCGCCTGGCGCTGCGCATCGCCAACCGCCCCGGCTCGGCGGTCCGGCCGATCGAGATCGACGACCTGGTGGTGTGGGCGACCCTGGGGATCATCCTGGGCGGGCGCATCGGCTATGTGCTGTTCTACAACCTGCCATATTATCTCGACGATCCGGTTCGGATCCTGGAGGTCTGGACCGGCGGGATGTCGTTCCATGGCGGCTTGATCGGGGTCTCCCTGGCGCTCGTCCTGTTTGCGCGCAACCGGCAGATTCCGCTGTTGCCGCTGGCCGATCTGGTCGCCCTGGTGGTGCCTATCGGCCTGTTGTTCGGGCGCCTGGCCAATTTCGTCAATGGCGAGCTTTGGGGCCGGCCGAGCGACCTGCCCTGGGCGATGGTGTTTCCCGGCGATGAGGAGCATCAGCCGCGCCACCCCAGCCAGCTTTACGAGGCCGCCCTCGAAGGGCTGGTCCTGTTCCTGGTCATGATGGTGCTGGATCGTCTGGGGGTGCGGCGGCGCAGCGGCCTGGCGACCGGCTGTTTCCTGGTCGGCTACGCCCTGGCCCGCGCCACCTGCGAATTCTTCCGCGAGCCGGACGGCCAGTTGGGTTTCCTGGCGTTCGGCACCACCATGGGCCAGTTGCTGTGCATCCCCATGGGCCTTGCCGGGCTGTGGCTGATCGCCACCGCCAGGCGCCGTGCCGCGCCGCCCGACCGCCTGGCCCTGACCGAGGGGGTATGACGCCGCTGGCCGCCCGGCTGGCCCGGCGCATCGCGGCGACCGGCCCGATCACCGTGGCGGAGGTAATGGCCGCCGCCCTGGGCGATCCCGCGCATGGCTACTACATGACGCGCGAGCCGTTCGGTGCCACGGGCGATTTCGTCACGGCCCCGGAGGTCAGCCAGATGTTTGGCGAGCTGGTCGGCCTGTGGCTGGGCGCCGCCTGGTCCGCCATGGGGGCGCCGCCGGCGCCGGTGCTGGCCGAACTGGGCCCCGGCCGTGGCACCTTGATGGCCGATGCCCTGCGCGCCCTGGCCAAGGTGCCGGGCTTCCCGGCCGCGGTGCCGGTGCATCTGGTCGAGACCAGCCCGCGCCTGCGCGCGGCCCAGCGTGCCCGGCTGGGCGACCGGGCGGTGCATCACGACAGCCTGTCGGCGCTGCCGGCCGGCCCCCTGCTGCTGGTGGCGAATGAATTTTTCGACGCGCTGCCGATCCGTCAGCTGGTCTGGCAGGACGGGGCGTTTCACGAAAGGCTGGTCGGCCTGGGCGATGGCGGGCTGTGCTTCGGCCTGGCCCCGGATGCCGCCCGGCTGGCGCCACCCCGCCCCACGCCGCCGCCGCCCGGCGCCGTCCTCGAACTCTGCCCCGCAGGGGCCGCCATGGCGGCCACCCTGGGCCGCCGGCTCGGCAGCGGCGGCGGGGCGGCGCTGATCGTCGACTATGGCGCCGCCCATGACGGTTATGGCGATACCCTCCAGGCCATGCGTCGCCACGGCTTTGCCGATATTCTGGCGACCTTGGGCGAGGCCGACCTGACCGCCCA
>JAJFJE010000047.1 GCA_021774355.1 Alphaproteobacteria bacterium | reverse complement strand
ATCTTGAGATGCGACTACCTCACCTGATTGCGGCTTCCCTGACCTCAGTCTTTTTGTGGTCCAGTCTGGCCACAGCGCAACCTTATCCTGACGTATTTTCGGCGGCAGACCGCGCCAATATCGATCGCTGTGTGAACCGGGCTATCGCAGGCGGCCTTCCCCTGTCAGGCCTGCGGATCCTGGATAACGACTATACTTGCCATCCCATGACCATGACCCGGGAAGCGCAAGGCGGGTTCCGCTATCGGGGCCAGATCACCCGCTCACTCACGGCGCGGCCGGATGACCGGGCGATCTTTAGTTTTCGGGTGGAGCCGAACTTGGTTTTTTTCCAGTATGCGATGACCGATTTCGTCGGCGCCGGCGGTGACCGGCGTTTCAGCAATTTGTCGTCCGAGATATTCTTCGAATATGGCGGCGTGTTCGACATTCCTTTCTCGGTTATCAACGCCTTGCAGGACTGGGTCAGTTTTTCACCGCTGTGGTCGGGACCGGAATTCCCCAACGCCATCTATGGTGCCGGCTGGGAAGGCTGGAACGATTGGGAGACGGTAACCGGCTATCTGTTCGGCCGTGTGATCGCCGCCAAGATGGAGCAGATCGACGGCATGATCGTCGAGGACAGCGGCGGTGGCGCGCGCGACCATCGCGACACGTGCTTCGATCATCGCATCGGTCAGCCAGTGGTCTGCCCGTCTCGCGAGCAAACCACCTGCTTCACCCCCGACGGACGGCCGACGAGCGATTGCGATGGGGCTGAGCGCGACAACGAAGTGGTGATCATTCCGCCTGCCAACGGCGGCACATCGACCCGCGTCACCGATCCGGCCAGCAACCCGAACTTCTACTTCGATCAGGGTTGTGGGTGCTGGCAACGCCGCCCGGCTTCAACCACCACCGTGATTGTGACGCCGCGCCCCGGCAGCCTGGATAACTGACGCCCTGGGCTGAGAGGTCCAGCGTATCCCGCGCTGTCGCTTGACCGGGTGAAGCGGCTTCGCTCTGCAGGCGCGACAACGTAACCTTGGCGCCGACGCGGTCTCGTCCGGCCGGCGCTTCAGTCTGGCCTGGTGCCCGGAGATTCCCGGAACCACGCAATCGCGACTCCGTTATGGTATGTAGTGACCAGCATATACGGAGTGATTCAGCGGATGGCAGAGCCGGGCAAGCGACCGATAACGGCAGCGATTTTACCAGTGGCAGGGTTGGGGACGCGAGTCCTGCCGGCGACTAAGGCGATTCCCAAGGAAATGCTGCCGGTGGTCGACAAGCCGGTGGTGCAATTTGTGGTCGAGGAGGCGCTAGCCGCCGGCATCGAGCGCATCGTGCTGGTCACCGGGCGCGGCAAGGGCGCGATCGAGGATCACTTCGACCATATGTTCGAGCTGGAAGCCTCGCTGCGGGCCCGCGGCAAGGATGAGGGCTTGGCCGCGGCATCGGATTTCGTGCCCCAGCCCGGGCAGGTGATCTCGACCCGCCAGCAAAGCCCGCTCGGCCTCGGCCATGCGGTCTGGTGCGCCCGCCACGCGGTCGGCGACGGCGCGGTGGCGGTGCTGCTGCCCGATGTCATCATCCGGGCGCCGCGCGGCTGTCTGGCCCAGATGGTCGACGTCTATGACCGGCATGGCGGCAACGTGGTGGCGCTGGAGGAGGTGCCCTGGGACGTGACCTACCGCTATGGCATCGTCGAAACCGGCGCCCGCGACGGCAGCACGGTCGAGGTCACCGGCATGGTCGAGAAGCCGAAGGCCGGCGAAGCGCCATCGAACCTGTCGCTGGTCGGCCGCTACATCCTGCAACCGGAAGTGTTCGCGGCCCTGGCGTCGCAGGAGCCCGGTGCCGGCGGCGAGATCCAGTTGACCGACGCCATGGCCAGTCTGCTCGGCAAACAGCCTTTCCATGGCCTGGTCTATGACGGCCGGCAGTTCGACTGCGGCGACAAGGCCGGCTATGTCGAGGCGAATGCCGCCTATGGCCTGGACCATCCGGACATCGGCCCGGAGGTGCGCAAGCGCCTCGCCGCCCTGCTGTCCCAAGCCTGAATTTGAAACGAGGAATCACTATGAGCCACGCCTTCGATGCGACCGTCCTGCGCGAGTACGATATTCGCGGCACTGTCGGGGTCGACCTGAGCGATACCGACGCCTATGCCATCGGCCGGGCCTTCGCCAGCATCGTCGCGCGCCGCGCCGGCGACGGCTTGCGCCCGACGATTGCGGTCGGCTATGACGGCCGTTTCAGCTCGCCCGATTTCGAGGCGGCGGTGGTGCGCGGGATTATCGATTCCGGCGCTGACGCGGTCCGGGTCGGACTGGGTCCGACGCCAATGCTGTATTTCGCCGTGCGTTCGCTGAACCTGGCCGGCGGCATCATGGTCACCGGTTCGCATAATCCGCCCGACATGAACGGCTTCAAGATGATGATCGGCAAGGCCTCGTTCTTCGGCGCCGACATCCAGGAGCTGGGCAGTGTCGCCGCCGCGGGCGACTACACCTCCGGCACGGGCAAGGCGCGGTCGGTCGATCTCCTCGAGCCCTATCTGTCTGCGCTGGCCAAGGGTTATGGCGATGGCCGCGGGCTGAAGGTCGCCTGGGACGCCGGCAATGGCGCCGCCGGCGCGGTCATGGAGCAACTGGTCAAGCGCCTGCCCGGCACCCACATCCTGCGGACTGAACAGATCGTCGGCTGTTTCCCCAGCCACCATCCCGACCCGACGGTGGCGGAGAATCTGGTGCAGCTGCAGGAGGCGGTCGCCAAACATGGCTGCGACCTGGGCGTGGCGTTCGACGGCGATGGCGACCGGCTCGGCGCGATCGACGGCCAGGGCCGGATCGTCTGGGGCGACCAGTTGATCGGGATTTATGCCGAGGATGTGCTGGCCGAGACGCCGGGCGCGACCGTGGTTGCCGATGTGAAGTCCAGCCAGAGCCTGTTCGACCGGATTGCCGAACTTGGCGGCGAACCGCTGATGTGGCTGACTGGCCATTCCCTGATCAAGGCCAAGATGCAGGAACTGAATTCACCGCTGGGCGGCGAGATGAGCGGTCACCTGTTCTTCGCCGACCGCTATTACGGGTTCGATGACGGGCTCTATGCCGCCGTCCGCCTGATCGGCCTGATTGCCGGGCGTGACGAAAGCCTGGCCGACATCAAGGACCGGATGCCGCCTCAGATCAACACACCCGAGGTCCGGATCGATTGCGACGAGGCGCGCAAGTTCAAGGTGATGGAAGAGGTCAAGACACGGCTGGAGGCAGCGCCGGACCAGGGTGAAGTCAACACCATCGACGGCGTGCGGGTGAAGACGGACGATGGCTGGTGGCTGCTCCGCGCGTCCAATACCCAGCCGGTCCTGGTCGCCCGCGCCGAGTCGCGCTCGCAGGCCGGACTGGAACGCCTGAAAGCAGCGATTACCAAACAGCTCGACCAGAGCGGGGTCGCTTCGCCGTTCGCCTGAGCCGTGTGCCGGGCTTGACCCGGCCATCTCATTGGGTCGGCGCGCTGTCCCATGGAGATGCCCGGATCAAGTCCGGGCATGACGTGAGTTTTTTGCGCTGAGCCTCGCCCATCAGGCTGCCATGGCCGGGCACGACGTGAGTTTCACTAGGCCGTCATGGCCGGGCTTGACCCGGCCATCTCATCGGGTCGGAACGCTGTCCCTCGGAGATGCCCGGATCAGGTCCGGGCAAGACGACATCCCATTTTGAAGTGTTGGTCTTCTTGGCCAGCCTGTCAGGAGCAGGTTTCGGCCTGAATTGCGGTGTCGGCGCTCAGCGCCAGGCAGGCGATACCCTGGACCTGCAGGGCGACGCAGGCGGTGTCCGCACTGGCGCGGTCGGACAGGCCGGTCAGCAGGGCGCGATATAGATTATGGCCGTCGTGGGCAATCTGGTCGACCTCAATCGCGGCGACGCGCAGGGCGCCG
>JAJFJE010000046.1 GCA_021774355.1 Alphaproteobacteria bacterium | reverse complement strand
CAGCGCCCCGGCGGCGCGTTCGACAAAGCCGGTATCGACCGGCCCTGCGGCAATTTCGGAATGGTCGAGGAGCCGCGCCAGAAACAGCTGGTTGCTCTCCACGCCGGCAAGCTCGGTGGCGGCCAGGGCCGCCCGCGCCCGCCCAAGGGCCTGGTCACGACTGTCGCCGTGAACCACCAGCTTGGCGATCAGGGGATCGAACGCGGCGCCGATGACATCGCCGGAATCGACCGACCGGTCGATCACCAAACCCGGCGCTTCGGGCAGCACCAGATGGCGCAGCCGCCCGGCCGAGGGCAGAAAGCCGCGCGCCGGCGCTTCGGCGTAAAGGCGCAGCTCGACGGCATGACCGCGGCATGCGATCTGCGCCTGGGTCACCGGCAGCGGCTCGCCGCAGGCCAGCCGCAGCTGCCACTCGACCAGATCGATGCCCGTAATTGCTTCGGTTACCCGGTGCTCGACCTGAAGACGGGTGTTCATCTCCATGAACCAGAACTGCGCCGCCCGGCCCCGGCCCTCGAGCAGAAACTCGACGGTACCGACCCCGGCATAGCCGATCGCCCGGGCCGCCGCCACGGCGGCCTTGGCCATCGCCGCCCGGACATCATCGTCGATATCGGCCGCCGGCGCCTCTTCGACGACCTTCTGGTGGCGCCGCTGAACCGAGCAGTCGCGATCGAACAGGTGCACCACATGGCCATGGCTGTCGGCGCAGATCTGAAGTTCGACATGGCGCGGCCGGTCGAGCAGCCGCTCGAGCATCAGGCGTCCGTCGCCGAACGCCGCCTGCGCGGTGCGCCGGGCAGCGGCCAGCGCCGCGGGCAGATCCCGGGCTGCTGCCACCACCTGCATCCCCTTGCCGCCGCCGCCGGCGACCGGCTTGACCAGCAGCGGATAACCGGCCTCGGGGATCTCGGGGATGTGATCTTCATCATCGCAAGACCAGCCGGGCAGGACCGCCACGCCGGCCGCGGCCATCGCCTGCTTGGCCCGATCCTTCAGCCCCATGGCGCGGATCGCCGCCGCCGGCGGGCCCACCCAGGTCAGGCCCGCGGCCCCCACGGCCGCAGCGAAATCCGCGTTCTCGGCCAGGAAGCCATACCCCGGATGGACGGCGTCGGCGCCCAGCCGCAGCGCCGCCGCGATGATCTTGGCGGCATCGAGGTAGCTTTCCGCCGGGGTTGTGCCGCCGATGCACAGGGCGCGGTCGGCATGGCGTAGATGCCGCCCGTCCCGGTCGAGCGCCGAACAGATCATCGCCACCTCGACGCCCATGGCCCGGGCGGTCTCGGCGATGCGGACCGCGATCTCGCCGCGGTTGGCGATCAGCAGCCGCTTCACGGCGCCCAGGCCGGCGGCCGCTTGTCGAGAAAGGCGGCGAAGCCCTCGCGGGCCTCGGCCGTGGTCCGCCGGCGGGCGATCGCCGCCGCCGTGACGTCGATCAACTCGTCGTCGATCACGCAGCCGACGATGTCGTGGACCAGTGCCTTGCCCTCGGTCATGGCACCTGGTGCATTACGAAATAGCAGGTCGACCAGCTGGTCGGCGCGGTGTTCCATCGCGGCGGCGTCGTCGAGCAACTCGTGTACCAGGCCCAGCCGCATGGCGAGATGGGCGTCGATCCGCTCGGCCGTCATGGCGTAGCGCCGGGCCTGGCGCGCGCCCAGGGCGCGCGCGGCATAGGGCAGGACGGTCGCGGGCATCAGGCCGATCTTCACCTCGGACAGGCAGAAGCTCGCCCGCGGCGTGCACAGGACGATATCGCAGCAGGCGGCCAGGCCGACCCCGCCGCCAAAGGCCGCCCCGTCGACCAGGGCCAGGGAGGGCACGGGCAGGCGGTCGAGGCGCTTGAACATCAGGGCGAGAGCCCGGGCGTCGGCCAGATTATCGGCATAGGGCTGGGCCCCCTGCCGGCGCATCCATTCAATATCGCCGCCGGCCGAGAAACTGGTCCCGTCGGCGCGC
Source organism: Alphaproteobacteria bacterium (assembly GCA_021774355.1). Lineage (GTDB taxonomy): Bacteria > Pseudomonadota > Alphaproteobacteria > Zavarziniales > Zavarziniaceae > JAJFJE01. Next base: position 3,315 of record JAJFJE010000046.1, on the reverse strand, counting down.
AGAATCAGGGCGCGGATGCCGTTTTGCCGGGCGATATCGTCGAAAATCTCCGACAGCCGCTCGATCATCTGGTCGTCGAAGCAATTATGCCGGTCGGGACGGGCCAGGGTCACCACCGCCAAGCCAGCCGGGGTGACCGCAAAATGAACACCGCGCGCGGTCCCACCCAGTTCGGTCGTCGGAGCTATATCCACCGGTTCGGTCATGCCGTCCTCCACTTCTGTGTTGATCACATCCGGAACACGCCGAAACGTGGCTCGCCGATCGGGGCATTCAGCGCGGCGGCAAGCGACAGGGCAAGCACCCTGCGGCTGTCCGCCGGCGCGATGACGCCGTCGTCCCACAGCCGGGCGGTTGCATAGTAAGGACTGCCCTGGACCTCGTAGCGATCCCGGATGGGCGCCCTGAACCCCTCTTCGTCGGCCGCCGACCAGGTCTCGCCGCGCGCCTCCAGGGCGTCCCGGCGGACCGTCGCCAGCACCGCAGCCGCCTGCTCGCCGCCCATTACCGAAATCCTCGCATTGGGCCAGGTCCACAGGAAGCGCGGCCCATAGGCCCGTCCGCACATGCCATAGTTGCCCGCGCCGAAGGAGCCGCCGATGATCAGGGTCAATTTGGGCACCTGGGCGCAGGCGACCGCCGCGACCAGTTTGGCGCCGTCCTTGGCGATGCCCCCGGCCTCGTATTTCTGGCCGACCATGAAGCCTGAAATGTTCTGCAGGAACAGCAGCGGGATACGCCGCTGGCAGCATAATTCGATGAAGTGCGCGCCCTTCAGGGCCGCCTCCGAGAACAGGATGCCGTTATTCGCCAGGATGCCCACGGGCATGCCCCAGAGATGGGCGAAGCCGGTCACCAGGGTGGCCCCGTAATTGGCCTTGAATTCGTCGAGCCGGCTGCCGTCGACCAGCCGGGCGATCACCTCGCGCACGTCATATTGCGTCTTGAGATCGGGTGGAACGAGGCCGTAAAGCTCGTCAGGGTCATAATGCGGGTCTTCCGGCGCGATGCCGGCGAGCGCCGGCGGCGGGGCCGGCCCCAGGGTCGCCACGATCCTCCGGGCAATGGCCAGGGCATGGCGGTCGTCCTGGGCCAGATGATCGACCACGCCCGAGATCCGGGCATGAACATCGCCGCCGCCCAGCGCCTCGGCGCTGACCACCTCGCCGGTCGCGGCTTTGACCAGGGGTGGGCCGGCCAGGAAGATGGTGCCCTGGCCGCGCACGATGACCGACTCGTCCGACATCGCCGGAACATAGGCACCGCCCGCGGTGCAACTGCCCATGACCAGGGCGATCTGGGGAATGCCCGCGGCCGACATCTGGGCCTGGTTATAGAAGATCCGGCCGAAATGCAGCTTGTCGGGAAAGACCTCGTCCTGGTTGGGCAGGTTGGCCCCGCCCGAATCCACCAGATAGAGGCACGGCAGGCGGTTTTCCGCGGCGATTTCCTGGGCCCGCAGATGCTTCTTCACCGTCATCGGGTAATAGGTGCCGCCCTTGACCGTCGCGTCGTTGCACACAATCACGCAGCTGCGGCCCGCGACCTGGCCGATGCCGGTGATCAGCCCGGCGCCGGGCGACGCCCCGTCATAGAGCCCGTCGGCCGCCAGTTGGTTCAGCTCGAGAAAGGCGCTTCCGGGATCGAGCAGCCCCTCGACCCGGTGCCGCGGCAGCAGCTTGCCGCGGGCCACATGGCGGTCCCGCGCCGCCGGGCCGCCGCCTTCGGCGACCGCTGCCGCCTTGGCCCGCAGGGCGTCGACCAGGGCCAGATTATGGGTCCGAAAAGCGGCAAATTCGGCCGAACGGGTCTCGACGCGCGAGGTGATGACGGTCACCGGCCATGCTCCAGATGCTGCAATGCAACGCAAACAGTCCCGGCACCGGGGCGCCGGGACCCGCCCATGGTGCCGCCAACGGGCCGCCGCCGCCAGGGGTCACGAGCGATGCCGCCGCCGCGGCAAACGGGGCGCCGGCCACGGCCCGGCGCCGTCAGACGAAATCGAAATCACCGGCCGTGATGGTGAATGGGTTGGCGCTGCGGAGTTCGATGACGCTGGTCGGATCCGCCAGCACGGTCAGGGTGACGAGGGCCGAGCCATTGCCGGAAATCACGAAATCCTCGGGCGCGCTGGCCACGGTGGCGGTGACCCGCAGGCGGTCCGTGCCGCCTTCCCAGTCGGTGATCACGTCGTGCCCGAAATCGCGCGTGGTGAAAACGAAGCTGTCCCGGTTGGTGCCGCCGGTCAGGATGTCGTCGCCACGCTCGCCGCGCAGGCTGTCGCCGCCGGAACCGCCCGACAGACTGTCGTCGCCGTCGCCGCCGAACATCTGGTCATTGTCGCCGCCGCCGAACAGGCGGTCATTGTCGCCGCCGCCAAGCAGCTTGTGGCGGCCGGGGCCGCTTTCCCGGGTGACCCCCTGAGCGCCCCCCATAACCGTGTTGTCTGGGGGGTCGCCGCGCACCCGGTTGCGCCCGGCGAGCGCCCCGAGCAGGATCTCGATGCTGTCGAAACTGTCACCAAGGGCGTCCCCGGTGGCGGCCAGCGAGCCGTCTAGCGCCACCACGACGCCGCCCGCGGCGCGGTAGCTCGCCGTATCGATGCCGGCGCCGCCCGCCAGCGCGTCGGCCCCGGCGCCGCCGACCAGGATATCGTCACCGAGGTCGCCGGACAGGATGTCGTCGCCGTCCCGGCCGTCGACGACGTCGTCGCCCCCGGCGCCGCCGAGGCTGTTGGCCCCGCCGTCGCCGCGCAGCTCGTCCGCCTGGTCGGACCCGGAAAAGATCTCGATCGAGCGGTAATCGTCGCCGGCGGCGTCGCCGGTGCTGAGGCTCGGGTCGGCCAGGTCGAGCACCACGCCGCTGGCGGCGAGGATGTAACTGACCCGGTCCGTGCCCTGGCCGCCATCGACCGTGTCCCGGCCCGCCCCGGCGACAAAGGTATCGCCGCTGCCCAGGCCTTCGAAGCTGTTGTCGCCGTCATTGCCGATGAACACGTCCGAGAAATCGCTTCCGCGGAACGCTTCGATGGACTCGTAGACATCGCCGACCGCATCACCCGCGGTGAAGACCGCGGGGCTGCGCAGATCGACGACGACGCTGCGGCTCGCGTTCTCATAGGACGCCGTGACGAAGCCGGCGCCTCCCAGCAGCAGATCGCCGGCGCCGCCGCCCGCCAGCACATCGTCGCCCTGCCCGCCGTCCAGGGTGTCGGCGGCGTCACCGCCGAACAGCCGGTCGGCGCCGGCGCCGCCCAGGACGGTCGTGACCTGGCTACGGAAGCCGTGGATCTCGTCGTCGGAATTGCTCCCGATC
>JAJFJE010000442.1 GCA_021774355.1 Alphaproteobacteria bacterium | reverse complement strand
GCAGAGCGGGCGGGCCGCAGGTGCGGACGGCGCGCGGAGCCCCCGACCAGCCCCCCAACGCCAATGCCAAATGAAGCGCGCGAGTTGGCCTTATGCGGTGATGTCAACGCGAACGATTACTTCCTCAGAAACCTTTCCGTCGATGTCGAAAGTGCGGAAGGCATAAAAGTAGCGCTGGCCGATCGACACTTCAACTGCCGGTTTGACTTCGACAGGAAACGTTGATGCGTCCGTTAGAACCGTGTCCAGGGTAAAGGGTGCTTTGAAGAAGTTTTTCGCTTGTGACACTGGGGGAGAGATTCGACCGATGACTAGCTGGTCAGTTGCGATCGTTGGCAATACGTTTTGGATTTCGATGCCGCTTGACGTGTCCCCGGTCATCGTCGGAAGGACTGGTGTTGCGACTCCGGGAGTTGCTGGGGCGTCTGGTATGCTTGTCAGGTCGAGAAATAGACGTGCCACATTTGATCGCAGATACATCTGCCGACCTCCCACGTTGATGCTCTCGCCGAAACGGTTCGGGAGAGGTGTCGTTAACGCGTAGTCTGCCCAGCCTGAACGTTGCGCCGCCGTCAGAACATTGGTCCAATCGCTTGACGATTGCGCCATTGCAGCTCGAACCTTTACTTGCCCAGGCGTGTTTGGATTTACGGGAACTGTCCTGCTACGGATGATGGTTCCCGAGGTTCCTTGCTGGAATGTTGTGCTTCCGATGCTGCCTTTAATCTGCGCACCACCGAATGCGCCTCGGATACTGGCCATAATGGGGCCTCCTATGAATGATAGCTGCCCCACATATGGAGGACATGACTTCTCTCGTCATTCTGAGATTATCTCGAAATCGATCCGGAGGACAGAAAAAAGCGGGTGGAGCGAAGCGGAACCCGCACCACCGGCCGACGCCCGAAGGTTGCCCAAGGCTACTGCCCTGGGCAACTTTTGGGGGTGGCCCGCGCAGGCGTAGCCGCGCCACTGGCCGCAAAAGGCCGGAAAGAAAAAGCGAGCATTGGCGCAAATCAGCTCCGAAATGCTAATCGGGGGGAGGATCGTTGCCGTTGATTCGATCGGATAGCAGACTGAGCAGAGTTTCGGCTTCAAGCGATCCGGTTTCTCTGTCTTTCAGCAGGTCGTTTAGGTTCCCGACCGCTGTCCATTGGTCGCCCTCTTCGGGTGGGTCTTCGCTTTTTGGGAGTGGAGGTAATGCCGGAGCTCCGGCAAAAGAGATAAGCATTCGTCGATTTCTCAAGGCCAAGTAATACTCCATTCCGAGTGCCTCAGAATCATCGATGCTGTCGATGCTTGGCGGCTTTCCAAGATACTTAGAAAGATAGTTTGCGATCTTGTCGCCTTGCTTGATCTTACGGATATCGCAAACGGGCGAACCTCCGGAAGCGGTTGCCCAGGCGTTTGATAATTTGCCCTGGGGAATGTAGGAACCAACCGCGATGATGTGCAGGTGCGGATGCCACTGCCTTCGATCTTGGTTGTATGTAATCTCGATGATTCCCTTGCCATATTTCACTCCCTTTTTCCAAAGAACGTGCCGCCTGAGCCGCTTAAAACTCTGCTGCAGCTCGGTCAACTGCATCGCCAATGGCTCGTCCGAACTTGCCATCGTTAGGGTGACGAATCGGGCATCGTTGCGAGTATACAGCCGGATCCATTCGTCCAGCTGGATTGCTTGCTGCCGTTGTCGTGAGTGATAGCAAGCTGGGCAGGTTCGAGCCTCGCAATAATTACCGGCCAATCTGATTTCGCTGGTGGTGAGATTCTGATAAACGACCTGCTGTGTTCCGCATTGAAGACCTTTGTTCCGCCTTGATAAATCTTCCTCTGCCCTATGAAGGACACGCACATATTGTGCGCGTGCAGATTGGCAGTATCTAAAGCGATAGCGTTGGGCAGGATTTTCCTGCCCATACGGATGTTCGGTTTTTCCGGAATCATCAAGTGAAGTAGCGGCGGTTTCTGTTTTTATGCGATTTCCTCCGAGCCAAAATTCGTAAAACTCTTCGTAATATCGAGCAAGGGACCCTCCGGCTTTGCCGGAGAGATTGAGTTGCGGAGCCTTCTGGAACATTATTTTTTGAACATGTCGAGCTGCATGGCCTGTTGCCCTAATTCGTTGGATTTCGAAGGCACAATTTCAACGCCCAGGCGTTTGTAGGTTTCGTATTCGGTGACCGGATCGACCAGAAATAATTCCCCGTGAGCGGGGCGGGTGTTCGGGAGCGGCTTGCCGCCCCCCGGACTGCCGCCACAGCGACCACCGCAGGCGGGATCCTCCCGGCGAGGAATCTCGAGCGATTGTCTGAGATAGGGGTCGTCGTTTTCGGCGCCGTGATCTGTATTCGACATGGGGTCTCCTTCTTTTCGCCAAAGTGCCAAGGGGGGCGGGCAGGTTGCGAGCCGCGGATTTTGCGGCCGCACACTGGCCGAAACCCGATGGAGGATCGAGCAGGGAGCGGGCGGGCGAGGCAAGCTGTCGCGCAGCCGAAGACCGAACCGACCGAGCAGCCCCCTGGCCAATGCAATACCAGGGGGCTGTGTTCCGTCAGGCTGTAAAGCGCACTTCCGGTGCCATCTCTGGCGGTCCAGTCCACGCCCTACCCTGCAAGCTTTACCATGAGCTTAATGAGCATGTCAAATCGAAAAACACGAGGAAAACACCGAGAAAACACGAGGAAAACGGACGAAAGCCGGACAAGAAACCGAATAGCGCCGCCAGGGAGACAAAGCCGGAGCCAAAAAGAGAGCAGCTGCGGCGCAATGCAAAACACGAGAACGCCAGGCAAAGCGCGCCAGGGAGCAGGCCGGATATTGATTATAAAAGGCCCGCACGCCGAAGGAAACAAAGGCTACAATTCTGGTCCCCAATTAACGCTAAGCGCGCGCGAAGCCAACTGGAGCAATGAAGCGGGACAACCTCAGCCCGGACCAATCAAGCCGCGCCGCCCGACGCTTGCGGCGGGTCGGCAAACAATGCGGCGTTTCCGATGGCGCGCCAGCCGGACGCAACCTCAATGGTGCGCTAGTGCCCTCTGATGGTTTAGCAGTATCCAGCTTCGCCGGAGCCCGCCACAGAGTGAGGACCAAAAGCGGGAGGCCCATTTGGGGTGCGGGGATAACCTCCACGGGACACCCTGCTCTCTGGCGGGCTTTGACTGGCACAATTGAGGATGGGGGGCGGCAGTCCCCCATCCGATCTGCCCAGGGCCCTGGTTCCCATTTCGTCTGATGTTTGTTTGATTGGGCTTGGAGACCCACGGGGGCGCTTAGCGTCGGAGCGGTTTTGCGAGGCTTTAGCCGATGCGAACCGCGACGGCGCGGGGGAGGGTGGGCCAATGCGGCGGCCGCCCCCAGCGCCCGCCGCGCAGAGCGGGCGGGCCGCAGGTGCGGACGGCGCGCGGAGCCCCCGACCAGCCCCCCAACGCCAATGCCAAATGAAGCGCGCGAGTTGGCCTTATGCGGTGATGTCAACGCGAACGATTACTTCCTCAGAAACCTTTCCGTC
>JAJFJE010000441.1 GCA_021774355.1 Alphaproteobacteria bacterium | reverse complement strand
AGGCGCCTGCTTCGGCCACGGCCACCGCGTCGGCGACGATGTCGTCCCATTCTTCGAGCCGCCGGCCGCGGGCCGCATAGCCGCCCGAGGCGTTGACCGACTGGGGCAGCAGACCGACATGACCCATCACCGGGATGCCCCGGGCGGTCAGGAAGCGGATCGTTTCGGCCATCACCCGGCCGCCTTCCAGCTTGACCGCCGCAGCCCCGGTCTCGCGCAGCACGCGGGCGGCGTTGCGATAGGCCTGGGCGGGGCTGTCCTCATAGCTGGCGAACGGCATGTCGATCGCGACGCAGGCGCTGGTCGCGCCGCGCACCACCGCCGCCCCGTGGGCGATCATCATGTCCAGGGTGACGCCCAGTGTGGTCGGCAGCCCATAGACAACCATGCCCAGCGAATCGCCGACCAGAAGAAGATCGGCATGGGCATCGAGCAGCCGTGCCATGGGGGTGGTATAGGCGGTCAGGCAGACGATCGGCTCGCCCCCCTTGCGGGCCCGCAGCTGCGGCACCGTCATCGGGCGCACCGCCGCTGCGCCCTTACCGTCCCCCATCTCCCCGGACTCCCGTCGTGCCGACATGGCTGGGCCGTTCCCGATTTTGGAGGTACGAACCGGGCCAGGCGGCCCGGACCCGAACGGTCAAGCCTGCGCTCAGGCCTGACCGTCGCGCTGCGCGCGCTTGCGCGCCAGTTTCCGGGCACGACGAACCGCTTCCGCCTTTTCCCGGGCCCGCTTTTCCGACGGCTTTTCATAATGGCCGCGCAACCGCATCTCGCGGAAGATGCCTTCGCGCTGCATGCGCTTCTTGAGCGCGCGCAGCGCCTGATCGATGTTGTTGTCGCGTACCAGAACCTGCATTCGCGTAAACCTCTAGCTCCGTGTCTTGCCGCCCGCCGCATCCGCCATCGCCACCGCCCGCCGCGACCAAAGCCGCTGGCAAGCAAAACGCTATGGGCGGCAGATACCGGGCACCCACCGTGGGCGGCGATATAACATGAAGGCCGATGGATGGGAAGCGGCGGGAGAGCCCTTCCCACCGGCACCCGACAAGATTATGGTCTGCCCCCGTCCGCGGGTCTTCCGCTGCCTCTTTGGTCGAGCTTGGCGCCGTGCTTCATCGAACCCCTGCCCAAACCAGCGGCCATGGCCCGCGCACCCCGTCAATGTTCGCCAAATGGCTGCGGCGACCGTTCCAGATCGGCACCATCACCCCCTCCGGGCGCGCCCTGTCGCGCCGCATGGCGGCCCATGCCACCATTGAACACGACGGGGCGGTGGTCGAACTGGGCGGCGGCACCGGCGTCATCACGGCGGCACTGCTCGCCCGGGGGATCGCTCCGGAACGCCTGATCAGCGTCGAATGCGACGCCGAACTGGCCGCGCTGCTGCGCCATCGCTTCCCGGCGATCACGGTTGAAGAGGGCGATGCGGCCAACCTGCGCCAGATGCTGGCGGCGTCCGGCCACAGCCAGGCGGCAACGGTGGTGTCGGGGCTGCCGCTGCTGGGCATGTCGGGATCGGTCCAGGAACGGATCCTCGGGGCGGTGTTCGACGTTCTTGCACCAGGCGGCCGGATGGTCCAGTTCACCTATGGGCCGGCCATGCCGGCCCGGGCCCGGATCGTCGAGCAGATGAAGTTGCGCGCCGCCTGTGTTGGTTATGTGTTATTGAACGTGCCGCCCGCGCGGGTCTGGAGTTTCGAGCGGACCTGACATGGCTGGCAAACCCATTCGAATCGGTGGGGCTGTGGAGACCAAGGGAGTTGGAAGAATGTTGAAGACGTTACGGCGGCTGGCCCTTGCTACGGGTCTGGCGCTTGCGGTCGGTATGGTCGGGCCGGCAGCCATCCTGCCTGCTTCGGCCGCGGACGACTCTCAGGCCGCGACCATCGCCTTTGTCGACGTCGCGCGGATCATGCGTGAAAGCGCCGCCGCCAAGAGTCTGCGGGCGCAGTTGGAGAAGCAGGAAGGAAGCTACGAGGCCGAAATCAAGACGCAGACCGACAATCTGCGCAAGGACGAGGACGCCCTGCGCAAGTCCCGCGCCGCCTCGACGCCCGAAGCCTTCGCCACCAAGCAGCAGGAATTCCAGACCAAGGTCGACGCCCTGCGCCAGCAGGTCGAGCGGCGGCGCCAGCAGATGGCCTTTGCCCAGGACGACGCGATGCGCAAGCTCGAGCCGATCCTGGCCAAGGTGGTCGCCGAGGTTGCCAAGGAGGTCGGCGCCTCGATCGTCCTCGATACCGGCCGCGTCCTGGTCTCGTCCAATAATCTCAACATCACCGACCAGGTGCTCAGCCGCCTGGACAGCCAGATCTCGACCCTCACGGTCAATTTCAACGCCCCGCCGCCGACCGCCGGCGGTGCCCTGTCGGCGCCCAGCGGCGGCAGCGCCCCGCCGCCGCCGCCGCCCCTGCGTAACCGGCAGTAAGGTCGCCAGGCCGGGCCGGCTGCTGCCGGTCCGGCCCATTGGCGCCATCGCCCATGCCCGAAGACATCGCTGCCCTGCCGACCTTGCACCTCCAGGCCGGCCATGACCGGCGCCTGGCCGGCGGCCACCCCTGGGCCTATTCGAACGAACTGGTCCTGGATGCGGCGGCCAAGGCGCTGCCCAGCGGC
>JAJFJE010000045.1 GCA_021774355.1 Alphaproteobacteria bacterium | reverse complement strand
ATCGCGGGCGGCGGCGCCGGCAACGCGATCTCGGCCCTGTTCGGATTCTAGTCTCGATCCAGCGCCTTCGCGTCCCGCGAGACTGATTCAATCCATTTGAAACGACTGCCGCCCAGAGCCTGACCGCTGGGCGGTTTTAGTGCGTTTTGCACCAAGCCAACCCCCAAAACCAGCGCCGCATTTGCCTGTCACTTGAACGTCACGACAAAGCGGTTGTGATGGCCGGTGCAACATGGCAAATTCAGCATTGAAATTCATCTATACAACCAGTCGAGTCATGCAAACTTCTGCAGTCGTCACGGACGAAACCGGCACGATAGCTCTCGCCCGGCAACGCTGGATGAGTATTCTGGCCAGCGCCGATGCCGGCGAGTTGGAAACGGCCTGGGCCGAGTTAGCGCTCGAGGTGCCTTATGAGTGGCTGCGCGCCCCGGAAGTCGGCATGACGATGGTGCGCGGCCGGGCCGGTGGCGACGGCGCGTCGTTCAATCTTGGCGAGATGACGGTAACCCGCTGCACCCTGCGGCTTGCCGGCGGCCAGGTCGGCTTCGCCTACGTGACCGGCCGTAACAAGCGTCATGCCGCATTGGCGGCTCTGTGCGACGGGTTGCTGCAAGACAGCGCCCACCACGACCGGGTCATGCGGATTGTGGTCCAACCCCTTTCAGAGGCGGTTGTAGCGCGGCGGGCGGACACGGCACGGCGGGCAGCGGCGACCAAGGTCGATTTCTTCACCATGGTCCGCGGCGACAATCCGAAATGAGTATCGTGGCCAATCCAGCCGAGACGGCGGAGCTGGCGCGCGGGTTCGGCGATCCGGTGTTCGATGCCCAGCGTAGCTTCCGCGCTCTGCTCGATGCGCTGGCGCGGCCGGGGCTGCAACAGCACGCGGGGGACGGCCTGGCGCCTCCGGCCGGGCTGATGCCGGCGAGCTATGCAATTGCGTTGGCCATGTTCGATGCGGACACGCCGGTCTGGCTGTCGCCCGTCCTGCGCATTACGGCCGTTACGGAAAGCCTTCGCTTCCACTGTGGCGCGCCTTTGACCGAAGACCCGGGACGTGCTGCATTTGCCCTGGTCGCCGCGGGTGACGACCCGCCGCTCGACGGTTTCGCGCCCGGCGAGGACCGCTATCCCGACCGCTCGACCACGCTCATTTGGCAGGTGCCAGATCTCGATCGCGGTGCGCCGATCCATCTTACCGGGCCAGGGGTCAATGGTAGCGTTACCATCCAGCCGTCCGGCCTGCCGTCTGGCTTCTGGAACCAATGGGCTGCCAATCACGCAAGATACCCCCTAGGCGTCGATCTCGTCCTGGTATCGGTGGACGCTCTGATCGGCCTGCCGCGCAGTGCTGCGGCCCATGCTGGTTTGGAGGGCTAGGCAATGTATGTCGCGGTCAAGGGCGGCGAACGCGCCATCGAGAATGCCGAGGCCCTGATTGCCGAGGACCGGCGCGGGGACCCGGCGGTCGCGGAGCTGTCCGTCGCCCAGATCCGGGAACAACTCGGTCTTGCCGTCGACCGGGTGATGGCGGAGGGCTCTCTATACGATCCCGACCTGGCCGCGCTGGCGATCAAGCAGGCGCAGGGCGATCTGGTCGAGGCCATCTTCCTGCTGCGGGCCTATCGCACCACGCTGCCGCGCTTTGCTGCCAGCACGCCGATCGACACCAGCCGGATGGCAATCGAGCGCCGGATCTCCTCCACCTTCAAGGACGTGCCGGGCGGCCAGGTGCTCGGCCCGACCTACGACTACACCCATCGCCTGCTCGATTTTGCGCTGGCGGCCGAGGCGGGCGCCGGGGCGCCGGCGGCGCCGCGCGCGGCCGACCCGGTCGATACCGCCATGCCGCGGGTCGCCGATATCCTGGGCCAGCAAGGGTTGATTGAAGGTTCGGGCGGCGGGCAGGAGGGTGAAACCCCGCCCTATGACCTGACCAGGTCGCCGCTGGAAATTCCCGCGGGACGGGACCAGTGGCTGCAGAATCTGGCCCGTGGCGACGAGGGTTTTCTGCTTGCGCTCGGCTATTCCACCCAGCGCGGCTATGGCGGCAACCATCCCTTTGCCGGTGAGATCAGGATGGGCGAGGTTGCCGTCGAGATTGTGCCGGAGGAGCTGGGCTTCCCGGTTGAGATCGGCAGGGTCACCGTCACCGAATGCCAGATGGTGAACCAGTTCCAGGGGTCGGCAGAGGCGCCGCCTGCTTTCACGCGCGGCTATGGCCTGGCCTTCGGCCGCTGCGAGCGCAAGGCGATGGCGATGGCGCTGGTCGACCGCGCCCTGCGCAGCGAGTCTCTGGGTGAGGAGGCGAAGCACCCGGCCCAGGATCAGGAATTCGTGCTCTATCATTCCGACAATGTTGAGGCTTCGGGTTTCGTCCAGCACCTGAAGCTGCCGCATTATGTCGACTTCCAGGCCGAGCTGGAACTGGTCAGGCGTTTGCGCGACGAATGGCAGGCGCGCCAGGCGGGGGCGGCGGCAGAATGACCAGCCAGCCGGCCCGGCCGCACGACCCGCAATATAATTTCGGCTATCTCGACGAGCAGACCAAACGGATGATCCGCCGCGCGATCCTGAAGGCGGTTGCCGTACCGGGCTATCAGGTGCCATTCGGCGGGCGCGAGATGCCGGTCCCCTACGGCTGGGGCACCGGCGCCATGCAGGTGACGGCGAGCATCATCGGGCCGGACGACCGGCTCAAGGTGATCGACCAGG
>JAJFJE010000440.1 GCA_021774355.1 Alphaproteobacteria bacterium | reverse complement strand
GCCGGCGCTGGCCGGCTGCGGCGGGAACGGCATGACGCTGCGGGACCATGACCGTACGCTGTCGGGCGCTGGTTCTACCGCCTTGCCACGGATACCCTGACCTTGGGTGCCCCGAGCCCGGGTGTCCCGCCTGTGGATGTTGTGGCCGTGGATGTCGTGACCGTCGATGTCGTGACCGTGACTGCCGAGACCGTGACTGCCGGAATCAATGTCCTGCCGCCGGGCCGGGCCCGCCTGATCTGGGCCCGCCTGACCGGGGCCTGCCTGCTTGGCTGTGTCGCGCTCATGGCGACCGCCTGTGCCGGCGACCATAAGGTCACCATCAGCGATCCCACCGCGCGCAATCCGGTTGTCGACAGCGCCCCCAGCGACAAATTTCCCCTCCCGCCTTTATAATTTGCTTTGTTTGCGCGGGAGATTTTGGCGGCGCCCCCGGAGGTCGGCAACCGGCCATGCACGAACGGCGTCCGTCCGGCACGGATGGCCGGCCCCTGCACGGTCCGGGGGCGCCGTGTCAGACGAAGACCCGGGCAAAAATCGCCTCGACATGCTTGGTGTGGTAGCCGAGATCGAACAGATCCGCCAGTTCGCCGTCCGCCAGCAGCGCGGCGACCTCCGGGTCGGCCTTGAGGAAGGTCAGGAAGTCGCCCTCGCCGCGCCACACCTTCATGGCGTTGCGCTGCACGGCATCGTAGGAGGCCTCACGGCTCATGCCCTTCTGGGTCAGGGCCAGCAACACCCGGCCGGAATGGACGACACCGCCCAGGCGGTCCAGGTTCTTGCGCATGTTCTGGGGATAGACCACCAGGCCGTCCATCAGCCCGGTCAGTCGGGCCAGGGCGAAATCCAGGTGGATGGTGGCGTCCGGCCCGATGCCCCGTTCGACCGATGAATGGGAAATGTCCCGTTCGTGCCACAGGGCGACGTTTTCGAGCGCGGGGATGACCGCCGAACGCACCAGCCGGGCCAGCCCGGTCAGGTTCTCCGACAGCACCGGGTTGCGCTTGTGGGGCATGGCGGACGAGCCCTTCTGGCCCTTGGTGAAGGCTTCCTCGGCTTCCAGGACCTCGGTCCGCTGCAGATGGCGGATCTCGATCGCCAGCCGTTCGATCGACGAGGCGATCAGGGCCAGGGTCGAAAAATAGGCGGCGTGGCGGTCCCGGGGGATAACCTGGGTCGAGACCGGCTCGATGGCCAGGCCCAGCTTGCCGGCGACATGGGCCTCGACCCGCGGATCGATGTTGGCGAAGGTGCCGACGGCGCCGGAAATGGCGCAGGTCCCGACCTCGCGCCGGGCCTCGACCAGGCGGGCGCGGTTGCGGGCGAATTCGGCATAGGCCTGGGCCAGTTTCAGGCCGAAGGTCGTGGGCTCGGCATGGATGCCGTGGCTGCGGCCGATGCAGATGGTCAGCTTGTGCTCGATGGCGCGGCGCTTCAGCACCGCCAGCAGGGCATCGAGATCGGCCAGCAGAATGTCGGCGGCCCGGGTCAACTGGACGGCCAGGCAGGTGTCGAGCACGTCCGACGAGGTCATGCCCTGGTGCAGGAAGCGGGCCTCCGGGCCGACATGCTCGGCCACCGAGGTCAGGAAGGCGATGACATCGTGCTTGACCTCGCGCTCGATCTCGTCGATCCGCGCCACGTCGAAGCCGCCGCGGGTCCAGATCGCCGCCGCGGCGTCCCTGGGCACCACGCCCAGTTCGGCAAGGGCGTCGGTGGCGTGGGCTTCGATCTCGAACCAGATCTGGTAGCGCGCCTCCGGCGTCCACAGGGCGGCCATGGCGGGACGGCTATAGCGCGGAATCATGATCGGGCCTCGGCAGACAGATGCGTTGCAACGCCCGCTGACTAGCGGACAGACGCAGCGTCTGGCAAGGGGCGGCTGCGCCGCCGGGATTATTCGGCTGCGTTGGCCTTGATCATGTTGGAGCGAATGAAGTCGCGAATGCGCGGCTGAATCTCGGTGCGCCAGCGGGTGCCGTTGAACACGCCGTAATGGCCGACGCCCGGCTGGATATAGTCCTGGCGCATCTCCGGGGGGATATTGACGCACAGATCATGGGCCGCCTGGGTCTGGCCGATCCCGGCAATGTCGTCCTTCTCGCCTTCGATGGTCATCAGGGCGGTCTTGCGGATCGCCGCCGGCCGCACTTTCTGGCCGCGGAACATCATCCGCCCCTTGGGCAGGGCATGTTCCTGGAACACCTGGCGGACGGTCTGCAGGTAGAACTCGGCGGTCAGGTCGAGCACCGCCAGATATTCGTCATAGAAGGCACGGTGGGACTGGGCACTGTCGCCGTCGCCGGCGACCAGGCTCTTGTAGAGCTGGTGATGGGCGTCCATGTGGCGGTCGAGATTCATCGACATGAAGCCGGTGAGCTGCAAAAAGCCCGGATAGACCGAGCGCATGAAGCCCGGATTCGGCCACGGCACCTGCAGAACGACGTTGCGCTCGAACCATTCGATCGGCCGCTGGGACGCCAGCTTATTGGGCACCGTCGGGCTGCGCCGGGTGTCGATCGGGCTGCCCATGATGATCACGCTGGCCGGCAGGCAGGGGTCGTCCGCCTCGCCCATGACCGAGGCGGCCATCAGCAAGGGCACGCCGGGCTGGCACACGCCAATGGTGTGGGTGCCCGGGCCAAGGAACTGCAGGAACTCGATCAGATAGGCGGTGTAATCCTCAAGATCGAACTTGCCCTCCGACAGGGGCACCATGCGGGCATCGATCCAGTCGGTCACATAGACGTCGTGCTCGGGCAGCATGGCGGCCACGGTACCGCGCAGCAGGGTGGCGTAATGGCCCGACAAGGGCGCCACCACCATGACCTTGGGGTCGGGATGCTTGCGCGGCAGGGCCGCCGGTTCGCGCTTGAAATGCAGCAGGTTGCAGAATGGCTTGGATGCCACGACCTCGATCGTGATGGGCACCGGCTGGCCATAGATCTTGGTCTCGTCCAGGCCCCATTCGGGCTTGCTGTAGCGCCGGGTGGTCCGCTCGATCACCTCGCAGGCGGCGACAATGGCCTTGCCCCCCGGGGTCTGACCCAGCGGGTTGAACTCGCTCGACCACGCCGCATGGGTGGTCCTGGCCAGCACGCGCAACGGCGTGACCGCCGCATGGGTCATTTCATAGAGATGATAGAGCATAGGTCGTACCCCTCACTGCGTGCGCCCGATCGAGCCCGACACCCACCCCGCCGGCAGCCTCGATCCAGCAGGTCCCACCTACATTATGTTGCGCTGCAGCACGCAAGACTCAAGTGCAAACGTCAATCCCGGCCAGGAGAGTGAGAGATTGTCACGCATTTGCAAACCAAATCCTTAACCGGATCTGGCGGTAATGCGGTTTTTGCCATGAAGTTCGGGCGGCCGGCTGCGCCGGCGGCTGGCCGGCCCCAGGGCGAGCTGCCGCCATCGGCAGGACCCTTGCGACCGGTCGTGATCGCCTTTATGTGCTGGAGAATGATCCTGAGTGCCATCGATCCCGGTGAATTGCCCGAACGGGCCCGGCGCTTTGCCGCCAATTTGCCGCTTGCCGGCCCGGCGCGGGCGACTTTTCGGCGGATCGTGGACAGCGCCGCCCGGATTGCCGGCGGGGTCGACACCGCACCCCATCGGGTTGCGGCACAGCGCCTGGCGGCGCAGTTCGGCATTCCGCTGCTGGACGAGGCGCCGGCGGCGGCATTCAGCTGGGACGGCACGGTGCTGCGCAGCCGGTCCGAAGCCAGCGTCGTC
>JAJFJE010000439.1 GCA_021774355.1 Alphaproteobacteria bacterium | reverse complement strand
TCGGTGCCGTCGAGTCCGACCTCGAACCGCTGCTGAGCCGATGGGGGATCAAGCTCGAGCCGGGCAAGATCGCCGCGGACCAGGATTTCGCCACCCGGATCAACATGCCCGGCGGCGGCAACCGCGATCCCCTGTCCTATGTCGTGTGGTTGCAGTTGCCCAAGGAAGGCATGAACCGCGACGACGCCATTACCGGTGGGCTGGACGAGGTGCTGATCGCCAGCGCCGGGGTCCTGCAGCCGGTCGAAGGCCGCACCACCACCATCGAGCCGCTGATCCAGACCAGCACCAACGCCGCGCTGTTGCCCGTGGACGTGGTCCGGGATGCCCGCGACCCGCGCTCCTTGATCACCGGCTTCGTCTCCGGTGGCAAGAAGCTGACCCTCGCCGCCCGGATCACCGGCCCGGTGGCCAGCGCCTTCCCCGACGGCCCGCCCAAGCCCGATCCCCAGGCGCCGGCCGCGGCGGCCGGGACGAGCGCGGCAACCGAGCCGGGCTATGGCGCGACGGCACGCCCGCCCCTCGCCCAGTCCGCCAGCCCGATCAACATCGTGGTCTTTGCCGATTGCGACGTGATGGATGAACGGCTTTGGGCAGATGTCCAGGACATGGGCGGCCAGCAGGTCATCCGGGCCCGCGCCGACAATGGCAATCTGCTGCTCAACACGGCAGAGAACCTGGCCGGCGCGGACAGCCTGGTCGACGTCCGCAGCCGCGGCGAAGTGGGCCGGCCGTTCCTGGTCATCGAGGACCTGCAGCGCGCGGCCGAGGCCAAGTTCCTGGCCCGCCAGGACGCGCTGGAGAGCCAGCTCAACGAGACCGAGGCCCGGCTCAACACCCTGTCGGCGGGCGGCACCGGGGCCAATGGCGCCGTGGTCGACGCCCAGAGCCGCGCGGCCATCGCCGAAGCCCAGGCGCAGATCTCGGCCACCCGCAAGGAACTGCGCGACGTCCAACGCAACCTGCGGCAGGACATCGACGACCTCGAGCGGCTGCTGCGCATGGTCAATATCGCCCTGGTTCCGATTGCGGTGGCCATCGCCGCCTTGATCGTCGCCGCGTGGCGCCGTCACCGGCGGACCCGCCGGCGCATCGCGTGAGGGAGTAGCCATGCGCCGTTCTGTGTTTCTCGTCCTGTGTGCCCTGGCCGTCGCCCTGGCGGTAATTGCCGCGGCCCTGGTGGTCCAGCGGGTGAACGAGACCCGGGCCGACCTGTCCGGCCATGCCATGCTGCCGGACTTCGCCGCTTCGATGGCCAAGGTGGAGCGCTTCACCATCGTCTCGGCCGATCACCGCTTCACCCTGCAACGGGGTGCCGACGACCGCTGGTCGATCCCGGAAATGAGCGGCTATGCCGTGGTCCGGGGCAAGGTGATCAAGCTGCTTCACGCCTTGTCGACCGTGCTGGCGATCGAGCCCAAGACCCAGAAGCCGGAGCGCCACGGGTTTCTGGGGGTCGAGGCGATTGCCCCCGGCACACCCGGCCGCCGGGTCACCGCCCTGGCCGCCGACCAGACGGTGCTGGCCGACCTGATTATCGGCAAGCCATCGGATTCGCTGGGCGCCCGCCGCATTCCCCGGCATTTTGTCCGGTTCCCCGACGACCCTCAGGTGTGGCTGGGCGAAGCGGATTTCGACGTGTCGGGCGATCCGGTCGACTGGCTGGTGCGCGACCTGTTCTCGGTAGTCCCCGAACGGATCCAAAGCGCTTCGGTGATCCGCGGCGCCGAGGAGCATAACGACCTGACCCGGCCGGCGCCGGACCAGCCATTCACGATGAACGGCCTGGTCGACGGCAAGGAAATCGTCCGCAGCGAAACCGCCGACAGCCTGATCGGCGCCCTGACCGGGGTGACTTTCGACGCCGTCATCCCGGCGGCGGATCTGGCCGGCACCCCGCCGCTCTACACCCTGCGCTTCCAGACCTTCGACGGCCTGGCGCTCGACCTCCAGGTTTACGACCATGACAAGGCACCCTGGGTGACCATCGGCGCCGCCGCCGACCCGGCCCTGGCGGCCGCCAACGCCGGCGAGAAGCCGGCTTTGGCGCCCGGCGGCAAGCCGCTGTTTCAGCCGCTCGACGCGGTCAAGAGCGATGCCGCCGCGATCCAGGACCGGGTCGCCGGCTGGGCCTATCGGCTGGACAACAAGCGGATGGCGGCGCTGCTGCCCCTGCGCACGGAGCTGATCGCCCCGGACCCCGGGCCGAAGACGCCCCTGCCCCACGGCCTGACGCCCGAGATGATGGTGCCCGAGGGAACCATCCCGGATTATCTGCCCCGGGCCGAGCCGACCGCGCCCGGTCGGTGAACTGAACTCTTGAACCGGGGGGCCGCCTGCCTCATATCGAGGCGCGGCCCCTTCGAGCAGTGAGATCCGTCATGAGCGCCGAGACCCAATCCGCCGAAAACCCGCCCGCCGTCGAAACCCACGGCTTCGAAGCCGAGGTCTCGCGCCTCCTGCACCTGATGGTCCATGCCGTCTATTCGGACAAGGACATCTTCCTGCGGGAGTTGATTTCCAACGCCTCCGATGCCTGCGACAAGCTGCGCTATGCGGCGCTGACCGCGCCCGAGCTGATCGCCGATGACGGCGGCTTCCGGGTGGCGATCACCATCGACAAGGCGGGCCGCCGGCTGACCGTCGCCGACAACGGCATCGGCATGTCCCATGACGATCTGCGCGACAATCTGGGCACCATCGCCCGGTCGGGCACCTCGGCCTTCCTCTCGGGGCTCAGCGGCGACGAGGCCCGGGACGTTTCCCTGATCGGCCAGTTCGGGGTCGGCTTCTATTCCGTCTTCATGGTGGCGGCCCAGGTCGAGGTGGTCAGCCGCAAGGCCGGCAGCGACGAGGCCTGGGCCTGGTCGTCCGACGGCTCGGGCAGCTACACCCTGGCCCCCGCCGCCCGCGACGGCCGCGGCACCACCGTCACCCTGACCCTGCGCGAAGGCGAAGACGCATTTCTCGACCCGTTCCGCCTGCGCAGCATCGTCAAGACCCATTCCGACCACGTCGCCCTGCCGGTCGTGCTGAACGGCACCGACGGCGCCGCGGACGAGACGCTGAACGCGGCCTCGGCCCTGTGGACCCGGGCCAAGGCGGATATCGCCGACGAAACCTATAACGAGTTCTACCGGGACGTCGCCCGGGCCATGGACAAGCCCTGGGCAACCCTGCACTGGAAAGCCGAAGGCACCATCGAATACAGCGCCCTGCTGTTCGTCCCGGAAAGCCGGCCAGGCGACCTGTTCGACCCCAAGCGCGAGGCCCGGCTGAAACTCTATGTCCGGCGGGTGTTCATCACCGATGCCTGCGAGGCCCTGCTGCCGGGCTATCTGCGCTTTGTTCGCGGGGTGGTCGATTCGGCCGACCTGCCGCTGAACATCAGCCGCGAAATGCTCCAGCACAGCCCGCTGACCGCCAAGATCAAGGCCGGCCTGGTCAAGCGCGTCCTCGGCGAACTGGAGAAGCGGGCCGCCGATGCCGAGGCCTATGCCGCCTTCTGGACCAATTTCGGGGCGGTGCTGAAAGAGGGCCTCTACGAAGATTTCGAACGGCGCGAGCAGCTTCTGAAACTCGCCCGCTTCAAGACGACCAAGAGCGGCGACCGCCTGGTCAGCCTTGCCCACTATGTCGAGGGCCTGCGCCCCAACCAGACGGCGATCTATTACCTGGCCCGGGAGGCCGCCGGGCTGGCCGGCTCGCCCCAGCTCGAGGCCTTCAAGGCGCGCGACATCGAGGTCCTGCTGCTGGACGATCCGATCGACGATTTCTGGACCGCCATGGTCCCGGAATTCGACGGCAAGCCGTTCCAGTCGGTCACCCGCGGCGCGCTCGACCTGTCGCTGATCCCGGAAGTCGACCCGGCCGCAGAGGCCGAGGAAGCGCCCCAGGATGCCGAACTCGGCACCCTGATCGCCGCCTGCCGCCAGGCCCTGGGCGAGCGGGTCAAGGACGTCCGGGCCTCGAAGCGCCTGACCGACAGCCCGGTCTGCCTGGTCGCCGACGATGGCGACATGGATATCCACCTGGCCCGTCTGTTGCGCATGAACCGCACCCCCGGCCTGAAGGACACCGCGCGGATCCTGGAAATCAATCCGCGCCACGCCCTGGTCAGGGCGCTGGCCGCCCGGGCGACCCGCCCGGGGGCCGCCGAGGCCCTGGACGAGGCTGCCTGGCTGCTGTTCGACCAGGCCCGCATCGTCGAAGGCGAGGCCCCGGAAGACGCCGCCGCCTTTGCCCGCCGCCTGTCGACCATGCTGACCAGGGCGGTCGCCTGAGCGCCCGCCGGGGGGCGTCAGAACATGCCGTTGCCGTGGGCCATGTCGTCGGGGACGGTCTGCAGCACGTCCCAATGCTCGACGATCTTGCCGTCGGCGGTCAGCCGGAAAATGTCGATCCCGGCATAGTCGGGAAAGCCCGGCCAGCGCTGGTGGCAATGCAGCACCACCAGGTCGCCCTCGGCGATCACCCGTTTGAAGAGCACCTGCTTGCCCGGATAGTCGCGGGCCATGCGCTCGAAATAGGCGACGAAGCCGGCCTTGCCGGTGGCGACATGGGGATTGTGCTGGGTGTAATCGGCGCCGCCATAGGCGGCCATCGCCTCGGCCGGCCGGCCCTGGTTGAACATCAGGTCGTAAAAGGCCAGCACATTGCGCTTGTTGCGGTCCAGATCGTCCACGGCGCTGTCCTTCCTCCACGGGTCCGCCCGGGAGCCTAGCGGATAAAGTCGGACGGAAGCATCCACCTTTGGCGGTGGCCTCATCCCCCGTGATTGCGCGGGCCAAGCGACGCAGTCCGGCACCCGCCGGCCGTCCCGGGTTGCCGCCACGTCGGGGGGCGCCATTCGCGAATATCGGGCAGTTTTTGGAGAACACATCTAGAGGATATATATTATTGAATATAAACGACTATTGATTGTGTATTTTTCCTGTGTGAACCTGCGGCTGTCGGCAGCGACAGGCCGACGGGGGAGACGCAGATGCAGACGAAAGCCAAGTTCGCCACCGCCCTGGGCGCCGCTTCGACGGCCCTGGCCCTGCTGGGCGGCCAGGCGACGGCCGGCGAACCGATCGCGGTCGACCAGGGCAGCCAGTGGACGGCGGCGGCCCAGGCCCAATTCTATACCCAGGACCAGGGCGCACAGATGATCCCCCTGGCCTGGCTGCAGGCTTTGAAGCAGCCGGGCGGCGAGCCCTTCCTGGCCGACCATCTGGGCCGCTATGGCTATCTGGCCAATCCGGCCGGCAGCACGGGCCTGCCGGTCGGGTTCACCGCCTCCGGCCCCCAGGGCAGTGCCATGACCGGCATGACCTGTTCGGCCTGCCACACCCGCCAGATTACCGTCGGCGGCAGCGATTACCGCATCGACGGCGGTCCCGCGCTGGTCGATTTCCAGAGCTTCCTGGCCGATCTGGATCAGGCGGTGGGCGCCGTGCTGGCCGGCGATGCCGCCTTTGCGCCCTTTGCCCAGGCCGTGCTGGGCAGCGCCGATCCCGATCCGGGGGATCTCGCCGCTCTGAACAAGGCGGTCAGCGCCTGGTATCTGCGCTATCACAGCCTGATCGTCGGTGCCTTGCCGACGCCCTCCTGGGGCCCGGGGCGGTTGGATGCCGTGGGCATGATCTTCAACCGCCTGACCGGGCTCGATCTGGGGCCGCCGCCCAGTTTCCTGATCCCGGACAACATCAAGCCGGCCGACGCCCCGGTGCGCTACCCCTTCCTGTGGAATGCCTCGCGCCAGGACTTCACCCAATGGCCGGGCTTTGCCGCCAACGGCAACGACCTGCTGGCCTTGTCCCGCAACCTGGGCGAGGTCTATGGCGTGTTCGGCACTTTCGAGCCGGTCAAGAGCCCGTGGCACGTGCTGGGGATCAACTACAAGAACAACAACTCGGCCAATTTCGACGGCCTCGGCCAGTTGGAAAGCCTGATCAAGCTGATCGGACCGCCCCGATGGCCCTGGGCGGTCGACCAGACCCTGGCCGCACGGGGCAAGGTGGTGTTCGGCTGGCCCACCGCCCAGGGCGGCTGTGTCGATTGCCACGGCATCGCACCGGGCAAACCGCGCTCGTTGCAGGAGACCTGGGCGACCCCCCTGATCGACGTGGGCAGCGACAGCCGGGAATACGCCATCCTCAACTGGACGGCCCAGACCGGGGTTCTGGAAGGGGCCAAAATCCCCCTCCTGACCAAGCCCCTGGGGGCCACGGCGGCGGCCTTCGACGTGCTCAGCCTGTCGGTGCTGGGCACCATCATCCAGCATTACGTGCCCGTGGCCGCCGCCGTGAAGGGGGCAGAGGCGGAAGAATTCCGCCTGCCGCCCAATCTCAAGGACCTCGAGGGGGCGTTTCGTGCGCCGACCATGGCCGCCGCCGACCCCGGACCGTACAAGTATGAATCCCGGGTGCTGGAAGGGATCTGGGCGACGGCGCCTTATCTCCACAATGGCGCGGTGCCGACCCTGGCCGACCTGTTGGCGCCGGTCGAGCAACGCCCGGCCGCGTTCAAGATCGGGCCGAACTATGACATCGAGAAGGTCGGCCTTGCCGCCGCCCAGGACAAGTTCGGCGACCAGACCCTGACCACCACCGACTGCAGCGACCGCAATTCCGGCAATAGCCGCTGCGGCCACGACTATGGCACCACCCTGTCGCCCGCGGACAAGAAGGCCCTGCTGGAATATCTCAAGACCCTGTAACCGGTCCGGGCCGGCAACCGCCCGGCGACGCTATGGCGCCGCCAGTCGGCCAAGGCGGACCGGCGGGGCGTCGACCAACAGGTCCTGGTGGGCGACCAGGGCCAGTTCGTCGCAGCCGGTCGAGGCCTCGATCAGCGCCTCGACGCTGCCGACC
>JAJFJE010000438.1 GCA_021774355.1 Alphaproteobacteria bacterium | reverse complement strand
AGCGGCTGCGCGCCGCGCCCAGCTTGCGTTCGATCTGGGGCTGCTTGCGCGCCTTCCAGTCCATCAGTTCGGGGATCAGGTCGCCCATCAGGGCGACCCCGGCCTCGTAGAGGACACCCAGTCCGTGGCCGTGGCGCATGGCCACCTGCAGCCCTGCCCCCTGGGGCGGCAGGGCGGCATTGCCGGCGATCGCCGCCAGGGGCCCGCCCAGGGCCTTCAGGGCCGCCACATGGGTCCAGCCGACGTGATAGGCGTCGCCGGCGAAATTCTCGCTGGGCGTCTTCCAGTTGCAACCGAGCACCGAGCGGGTCGGCGGGCCGACCAGTTCGGCGCCGCCGGTGGCGTCCATCCAGACATCCAGATACCACGCCATCTCGCCCAGATAATCCTTCAGGGTCGGTGCATCCTTGTCGAAACAGCCATAGACGAAGCCGCAATAGCTCTCGACCTTGGCGACTTCGACCAGGCCGTTCTTCGACTTGTCGAGGGCCGAGCGGTACAGCTCCTTTTCGAACGGCACCCCTTCCAGGGCACCGTCCAGGCCATAGGACCAGCCGTGATAGCTGCACACGAAGCTGCGGACATTGCCGGCTTCCGCCGGGCAGACCTGGGCGCCGCGATGCTGGCAGGAATTGATGAAGGCCCGGATCGAGCGATCGCGCTGGCGGACCACGATGACATCGTCCTCGCCCATCTTGGCGGTGACGAAATCGCCGACATTGGGAATCAGCGATTCATGGGTGAGAAACAGCCAGCAGCGGGCGAAGATCCGCTCCAGTTCCAATTCATAAATCCCCGGATCGAGGAACAGACGCTTGCTCTGGATGCCGTTGCGGGCATCGACCAAGTGTTCGACATTCAGCATGAGACGCACCCTTTCCTGGGACGCTTGGTCCGAAGTCACTCCCTGTCGGTCGAGTCTGCGCCCGCCATCACCTATCTATAAAATCCACTCGGACTGTTTTCAATGAAGGGTTTCCGCGGATTTCCTGTGATCTATCGATCATGATATCGTCTGTTTATCCTGTTTTTGGCGGCAAACCGGCGCCGCGTCGACGGGGACCGCCGGCCCATTCACCGCGGTGATAGGGCTTAGTCACCGGCGCCGGCGGCGGCGAGGCCCCGCCCTGCGGGGCCGCGTGACGACCGCTGGACGAGACCGTGCCGCGGCTTAGGGCACCAGCACGGCGGCGCCCTGAAAGCGGCCATGGCGCAGGTCGTCCAGGGCTTCGTTCGCGCGCTCCAGGGGATAGACCGTGGTTTCCGCCCGGATGCCGGCCTTGGGCACGACGTCGAGGAAGCCTTCGGCGTCCTTCCGGGTCAGATTGGCAACCGACAGCACGTGCCGCTCTTCCCACAACAGGCGGTACGGAAACTGCGGGATGTCGCTCATGTGGATGCCGCCGCAGACCACCCGGCCACCCTTGCGCACCGCCTGCAGGGCGCGCGGGACCAATGCGCCGATCGGGGCGAAGATGATCGCGGCGTCCAGGGGAACCGGCGGCATCCGGTCCGACCCACCGGCCCAGCAGGCGCCCAGGCTGCGGGCCTGAGCCTGGGCCGCGTGGTCGCCGGGGCGGGTGAATGCATAGACTTCGCGGCCCTGCCAGCGGCAGGCCTGGGCCAGAAGATGGGCGGCGGCGCCAAAGCCGTAAAGCCCGACGCGGTGGCCCGGGCCGGCCATGGTCAGGGCCCGCCAGCCGATCAGCCCGGCGCATAGCAGGGGGGCGGTCGCCACGGGATCGTCGAAGCCGGTCAACGGCAGGACGAAGGCCGCGTCGGCGATCACCTGACTGGCAAAGCCGCCATCCCTGGTGTAACCGGTGAAGATCGGGGCATCGCAGAGATTTTCCTGGCCCGTGCGGCAATAGGGGCAGGTGCCGCAGGTCCGTCCGAGCCAGGGCACGCCGACCCTCTGGCCGGGCGCCAGACCGCTCACCTCCGGGCCCAGCCGGTCGACGACGCCGACGATCTCGTGTCCGGGAATGCGGGGCAGCCGGATATCCGGCAGGTCGCCATCGACCAGGTGCAGATCGGTGCGACAGACGGCGCAGGCCTCGACGGCGAGGCGGACCTGCCGTGGACCCGGCAAGGGATCGGCCCGGGTCTCGAACACCAGCGGTGCGCCGACCCCGTGCAGGACCATCGCCTTCATGCGCCGGTTACCGTCATCCACCGGTTGCCTTCGGGTGCTCGGCCGGATCATCGGCCGCGGGCAGGACCAGACCGGTCATCGGTTCCAGCCAGACCAGATGATCGACCACCGAGGTCACGCCGGGAACATTTTCGGCGACCACCCGGGCCGCCAGGCGCGTGCGATCGTCAAAAACTGTGCCGCGCAGTTCGACCACGCCGGCCCTGACCTCGACGCTGATCAGATCCACGACGTCGTGGTGGGTGACGTCAGCGGAGGCCTCTTTCCGGCGACGGACGCCGAGGTGGGCGAGCTGTACAACCAGTGCTCGTCCTACTTTTCAGTGGATGGAGACCAGTCGTGTCAGCACTGCCACCGCGAGGGCGGCAGCATCAGCAAGGTCTTC
>JAJFJE010000437.1 GCA_021774355.1 Alphaproteobacteria bacterium | reverse complement strand
GGGCAGGGGCCGCGGCAATTCCGGCCAGGACCAGGCTGCGCCAGGGACTGAGGTGGATCGCGGTGCAGCCCAGGGTCGCGGCGGCCTGGGCCAGGGCGGCCAGGCGGGGGGCGGCAATCTGGCCGAAGGGCAGGCCGAAGGCGACGGCGTCGTCGGCCACCGGGCCGATTGCGGCCAGGGTCGCGGCGGCCGGAAGTGCCGGCCGCGCGGCCAGGCCAATTGCGGCGAACAGGGCCGCGGCCCCGTCGCGGGCGACCAGGTCGCGCATCCGCCGCGCGCCCCGGCGGCGGCCGAGAAACAGCCGGGCGAGCGCCAGGGCATCGGCGACGGGATCGGCCGACACGGCTTCGTGGTCGGCGCCGTCGAGCGCCAGCACGGCCTCGCCGGGGCGGCGCGCGACCAGGCGGATATCGCCCGGCACCGGGCCCAGGCCGGCGTCGCCGTCGTCGACGACAAAGCCGAATTTTGCCGGCAGGGCCGTCAGGTCGGCGGCCGCCGCCAGGGCCGCCTCGAGCCGGGGGCCCAGGTGGCCGCCGCCGAGCGGGTGGCAGAGCACATTCCGGATGGTTTCGACTGCCGGGTCCCGGTGGGCCAGGCCGCCGGCCACGGCTGCGGCGATGAACGGAGGGACCTGCTCCGGGGCCAGGCCACGCACCTGCCAATTGGCCCGGATGGTCAGCTCCAGCCGGCCATTGCCATATCGCGCGGCCAGCCCGGCGAGCAGGGCGGTCTGCCCGGCGCTCAGCCGGCCGGCCATGGGCTTGATCCGGGCGATCAGCCCGTCGCCTGCCGCCATCGGGCGATAGAGGCTGGGGCACCAGCCTTTGACGCCGGCGGTCATGGCGCCGTCTCGTGCAGAATCGCGGCGACCGCATTGCGCCGGGGTTGCCACAGGCCGCGGCGGATCGCCTCGGCAAAGCGGCCGGCGATCTGCGCCCGGGCCTGGGGGTTGGCCTCGGCCAGGAAACGGTCCATGGCCTCGTCGCCCAGGGTGGCGTCGAACACCAGGTCGAACTGGCTGTCCAGGCGCAGGGCCGTGGTCGCGGCAAAGCCGTAGAGCCCCTCGACCCCGCGGGCGATTTCGGCCGCCCCCCGGTAGCCATGGCGGGTCATGCCGGCAAGCCAGCCGGGATTGGCCAGGCGGCCGCGGACGACCCGGCGCAGATCCTGCTCCAGGCTGCGGACCACGACCCGCTCGGGGCGCGAGCTGTCGGTGCGGTAAAGCGCCGGGGTGCCGCCCAGGGCCTGGGCCGCAGCGGCAAAGCCACCCTCATGGGCGGCATTGTCGATGCCGTCCAGAAGGTCGCTTTCGGCCATGTCCTGGCCGTGGACGAAAAGCTCGGCGGCGGCGACCAGGGCGGCGAAGCCGGCCGGGTCGGATGTTGCCGGGGCCCGGCCATAGGCATGGGACGAGGCGGCCAGATAGGCCTCGCCCAGTTCGGCGGCGGTGCTCCACCGGCCGCTTTCCAGCGGGTCGGCGACGCCGGTCCCGTAGTGGCCCGGCGCGCCGCCCCAGATCCGCCGGGTGGCACGGCGGAAGGCGGCCCCCTCGAGGCCGGCGGCAGCGCCCGCCAGGGAATTCCACTCCGGCGCCTCGTCGCGCCGGGCAACGGCCTCGACGGCAGCGTCGAACAGGGCGATCTGGGTTTCGAAGGCATCGCGGAACAGGCCCGAAATGCGCAAGGTGACATCGACCCGCGGCCGGTCGATCTGCGCGAGCGTCAGGATCTCGACGCCGGTGACCCGCGCCGAGCCATGGTCCCAGAGCGGCCGGGCGCCCATCAGGATCAGGGCCAGCGCCAGATCCTCGCCGCCGGTGCGCAGGGTGCTGCTGCCCCACAGGTCGAGCACCAGCCGGCGCGGCCAGTCGCCCTGGTCCTGGAGGTGGCGGCGGATCAGCGCGGCGGCGGCCTGCTCGGCCAGCACCACGGCCGAGCGCGAGGGGATCGCCCGGGGATCGATGGCGAACAGGTTGCGTCCGCTGGGCAGCACGTCGAGGCGGCCGCGGCTGGGGGCGCCGGCCGGCCCCGGGGGAACGAAGCGGCCGTCGAGGGCAGCCAGCAGATTACCGCGCTCGCCGGCGGCCGAGGCATCGAGCAGGGCCGCCAGTTCGTCCGGCATTCGCCCCGGGTCGGCCGCCCCGAGGGTGGCGATGTGGGCCGCCCGAGCATCGCCCTGGGGGGCCTCGCCGAAGACGTGCAAGCCATCGCGGATCTGCAGGTCCTTGACGTCGCACAGATAGGCATCGAGCCGGGCGAGCGCGTCGTCTTCGGCGCTGCCCGGGGCGACGCCGCTCTCGGCGAGCAGCCCGGTGGCGGCCGCCCGGTCGAGGATCTCCCGGCGCAGCAAAGCGGTGCGCCGGCGGTCGAGGCCGTCGGCCGCGGCGAATTCGTCGATCAGCCGTTCCAGCTCGCCATGGCCGGGATGGCTGCCGGCCGCCCGCAGGGGCGGCGTCTGGTGGCCGATGGTGACGGCGCCCAGCCGGCGCTTGGCCACCGCTGCCTCGCCCGGATTGTTGACGATGAAGGGATAGATTACCGGCACCGGCCCGAGCAGGGCGCGCGGGGCGCAGCCGGGCGACAGGGCGACCGCCTTGCCGGGCAGCCATTCCAGCGTGCCGTGGGTGCCCAGATGGACCAGCGCGTCGATCGCCCAGGCCTGGCGCAGCCAGAGATAAAAGGCGACATAGCCATGGCGCGGCGGCCGGTCGGGGTCGTGATAATCGGCCTTGCGCTCGGCGCTCCGCCCGCGATCGGGCTGGACCGCCAGCAGGCAGTTGCCGAGCACCAGGTGGCGCAGGGCGAAATGGCCGTCGGCCACCGCGGGATCGTCTTCGGGCGCGCCCCAGGCGGCGGTCACGGCGTGCTGCAGGGCCGGCGGCAGGGTGGCGAAGGCGGCGCGGTACTGGGCGAGCGGCACCAGGGCGGTGGCCGGCCGGCTGGTCAGGGCATCGACGAGCCGTGCGGCATCGGGCACCGGACCCAGCCGATAGCCGGCCCGGTCGAGCAGGCCGAGGATGGCGGCAAGACTGGCAAAACTGTCCAGCCCGACGGCATGGGCAACCTGGCCGCCGACCCCGGGATAGTCCGACAGGACGACGGCCAGGCGGCGCCCGGCCGGGGCGGTGCGGGCCAGGCGGACCCAGGCGGCGGCGCGATCCGCCGCCGCCGCGACGCCGGCCGGGTCGGGACGGTGGACGATGCGGGAAAACTCCAGTCCCGGGGTCTCGGGCAGGGCCGCCTTGAAACTGATCACCCCGGCGTCGAGCCGGCCGTCGAGTTCCGGCAGGACCATCTGCATGGCCAGGTCTGCCTGGGTGAGGCCCCGGGGCGAGGCGGCCCAGGCCGCTTCGTCGCTGCCCGCCATGACCAGTTGCAGCACCGGTACGCCGGCCGCGTCCAGGGGCGAGGCCCGCTCGGCCTGGCGGGCCGAGAAGCCGGTGGCATTGAGCACCACCGACGGCTTGAGCCGGACCAGGGCCTCGGCGACCAGGGCGGCCGCAGCGGGCGCCTTGAGGCTCGCCACATAGAGTCCGGCGACGCCCAGGCCACGGGCCTGCACGGCGGCTGCCAGGGCCTCGATCGGCGCGATGTCGCGGGCCGCCAGATGGGAGCGGTAGAAGACGATGACGGCGTCGGCCCTATCCGGGAACGGACTGTCCGGGTTGCCCGGGTCCGGGAAGCGATGGATCCCGGCTTCGGGCAGGGGCGCGGCGTGGCGCTCCGGCGCCACGACCGGGCCGCCGGCCGCCTGGTGCAGCAGGTCGAGCACCAGGGCCATGGCGTCCGGCCCGCCGGCCCGGCAGGCGCGGTCCAGCCGGTCCAGGGCGTCGGCGGTGACGGTGGACAGGGCGGCCAGCCGCGCGTCGCCCGGGCCGTCGCCGGGCAGCAAGGCCAGCGCGATGCCCCGTCGCCGGCACAGCGCCGACAGTTCCTCGGCGCCGTAGCGCCAATAATCGAGGCCGCCCAGCAGGCGCACCAGAACGGCCTTGGCATGGGCCATCACCTGGTCGAGATAAAGATCGACCGACAGCGGGTGGCGCAGCCGTGCGAGACTGGCAAGGCGCAGGCTGGGCCGGGCCTGGCCGCCATCATGGGCGGCCGCCAGGGCGGCCAGTTCGCTATCGGAAAAGGACAGGCAGACCAGGTCCGCGGGGCTGTGGCCCAGATCGACCGCCTGGTCCAATTCGTCCAGGCCGCGTTCCTCGCGCACCACAATATGCATCTGAACTCTCTCTCGAACCCTGGCACCGGCGGGGCGGATTGAGTATGACCCGGGGACCCCTGTCAAATCAGGCCGTTCATCATGGCCGGCCGCCGCCCGGGAGTCTCGATGTCGCTGCCCCGTCTGACCCTCATTCTCGGCGGCGCCCGCTCCGGCAAGAGCCGGCGGGGCGAAGCGCTGATCGAAGCCGCGCCGGGGCCCTGGGGCTACATCGCCACCGCCGAGGCCCTCGATTCGGAAATGACCCGGCGCATCGCCGAACACCGGGCGCGGCGCGGCGCCG
>JAJFJE010000436.1 GCA_021774355.1 Alphaproteobacteria bacterium | reverse complement strand
CCGCCGCCCGGGCGGCGGCCGGGCCGCAGCCGATCAGGGGCGTCGCGGCGAAATCCCACAGCATGACCTCCGACCTGGCGTCGGCGAGCCGCACCCGGCGGCTGCCGTCGGTGGTGCCGATCGCGGCGCAGGCGATGCCGGCGGCAGCGAAGCGGGCGATCACCGCGGCCGCGTCGCCCGGCGCCACGCTGAGCAGGAAGCCGAAGCTGGGGAAGCTGGTCAGCCAGCGGGCCAGGTCCACCCCCGCGGGTCGCGGCACCAGGGCCGGGTCGATGCGGGCGCCCAGGCCCGAACATTCCAGCAGCATCAGGGCGGTGCCCAGGGTCCCGGCCATGCTGATATCCTTGGCCGCCCGGCACAGCCCGGCCTCGGCCAGCGCCGGCAGCACGTCCAGATCGCCGCGCAGCCGCGCCGGCGGGCTGCCGCTGCTGGCATCCCACCAGGCGGCGGCCCCGCGATAGCGCCCACGCAGGTCGATGGCGGCGAGCAGCAGATCGCCGGAGGCCCCGTCGAAGCTGGTCAGCAGGCGGCTGGCCCGCCCGAGGACGGCGACCGCAAGCTGCGCGCCACCGCCGTTGCGGCTGTTCGAATGGCCGCCCACCACCGGCACGCCATAGGTTGCGGCGCCGGCCGCCAGGCCGTCCAGGATGGGGCCGGCCTGGGTCTCGTCGCGGCTCCACAGGGCGTCAACCACGGCGATCGGCCGGCCGCCCATGGCGGCGATGTCGCTGACATTGACCATGACCCCGCAATAGCCGGCAAACCAGGGCTCGGCGGCGACGAATTCGGCCATGAAGCCTTCGATGGCAAAGAGCAGCCAGCCGTCGCCATCGGGGATCGCGGCGCAGTCGTCGCCCACCGGCACTGCGGCGCTGCCCGGTGCCAGGCGCCCGACCACCCCGGCAATGTCGCCCTTGTGGGCGAGGCCGCGGCTCGCCCGGATCTGCGCGGCAAGGGCGTCGAGGGTCATGCCGCGCTCCGTAGCAGGGCGGCGAAGCCGGTCTCCCCCCGTCGTCGGGCGGATAATGGGCAAGATCGGCCCACATCAGATGATGGGGATGGCCGTGCAGCAGTTCCTCGCGGATGGTGTGCCAGTGCAGGCGCTGGAACAGGGCGGCGTTCTGGCTCTGGACATGGGCCTCGAAGCGCCGGCAGCCCCGGGCATGGGCGGTCGACACGGCCAGGCGGATCAGGCCGCTGCCGATGGCGCCCAGGCGGCGATAGGCCCGGTCGACCGCCAGGCGCGAGCCGCCCCACAGGCCCGGTCCGTCCCGGTGGATGCGCACCGTGCCGACGACCTGGTCGGGCACGCCGAAAATCGGCGCCAGGGCCACCAGGGTGAGGGCGCGGGCGTCGATCGCGTCCCGGTCATGGCCTGGGAACAGGCCCTGTTCCCGGCAGAACACCTGGACCCGCAGGGCGGCGGCGCCGGCCTCTTCCCAGGCTTCGGTGGCGTGCTTGATCCGGCATTCGCCGGCGCGGTAGGGGGCGACCGGTTCCAGCAGCATGGCTAGACCTCGTAGGCCGAGAGGGCCGAGCAGGCGCCGCATTTGCCGCAACCCGCCTTGATGTCGGCCGAACGCAGGCCGGCGGCCTTGAGCATGGCGCCGAGCGGGGCGAGCAGCGCGTGCATGAATTGCGGATCGGGCGCCGGATGGTCTTCCAGGGGGGTGCCGGAGATCGGCACGAAGGGCACCACGAAGGGATAGACGCCAAGGCCGATCAGGGTCTCGGCGAGGCCGAGGATGGACTCCCGGCTGTCGCCCAGCCCGGCCAGCAGATAGGTCGAGACCTGGCCCCGGCCGAACACCGCCACCGCCGCCCGAAAGGCGTCGAGATAGCGCGCCACCGGCACGGCGGCCTTGCCTGGCATCAGGCGGCGGCGCAGGTCCGGGGCGATCACTTCCAGATGCATGCCCAGCGCGTCGATCCCGGCCGCCTTCATGCGCTGGAACCAGGCGTCGTCGTCCGGCGGCTCGCATTGCGCCTGGATCGGCAGGTCGACCGCCGCCTTGACCGCAAAGGCGCTGTCGCACAGCACCGCGGCGCCCCGGTCGGTAACGTTGGGCGTACCGGTGGTCATGACCATGTGCCGGACCCCGTCGAGCAGCACGGCCATCCGGGCGACCTCGGCCAGTTGCTCCGGGCTCTTGTGGGCGATGGTGCGGCCGGCGGCGAGCGACTGGCCGATGGCGCAGAACTGGCAGCTGTTCTTGCGGCTCTGATAGCGGATGCAGGTTTGCAGCACGGTGGTCGCCAGCACGTCCCGGCCGTGGAGCACGGCGATCTGGGAATAGGGAATGCCGTCGAAGGTCTGCAGGGCGTAGAAGCGTGGCTGCCCGGGCAGGCGGGCCCGGCCGACCGCAACGCCGTCGCGGCGGATCTCGACCGTGCCGTCGGCCTCGGGCCGGCCCGCGACATAGGGCGAGGCGAAGGCACCGGCGGTATGGACCGGTACCATCACGGTGTGGCCGTCGATGGTCAGCGCCTTGTGGTCGGACGGCCCGGCCCCGCCGCGCCGGCTGGGCGCGCCGGCGCGCGGCGCGTCAAGCCGGACTCCGAAGGACTGCAACGCGTTGATCAGCAACTGGGTCGGCAAGGGCTCGGTCGGGTTCATCGTCATCCCTCCGGGTGGATGAGGCGGGGCTGAGGGGGGTCATGACCGCGGTCGGGCGGTCGTCGAGTACCAGGTGGAGCAATTCGGGGCGGGCATAGTGGCCGACCGAATCCATCATCCGCTTGCGCTTGGTGATCAGGCGCAGGTCCAGGTCGGCGACCACCATGCCCTCGCCCTGGGTCAGGGGCGGCGCCAGGTGGTTGCCTTCGGGCGAGACGATGGCGGTGCAGCAGCCGCCGCGCAGGGCTTTCTGCAGCTTGGGGTCCGGGGTGATGGCGAGGATCTGCGCCTCGCTCAGCCAGCCCGTGGCATTGACCACGAAGCAGCCGGATTCCAGGGCGTGGTGGCGGATCGTCACCTCCATCTGGTCGGCAAAGACCTGCCCGACCATGGAACCGGGAAACTGGCTGGCGTGGATTTCCTCGTGCTGGGCCATCAAGGCGTAGCGGGCCAGCGGGTTGTAATGCTCCCAGCAGGCCAGGGCGCCGACCCGGCCGACGGCGGTCTCGACCACCTTGAGACCGGCGCCGTCGCCCTGTCCCCAGACCATCCGCTCGTGATAGGTCGGGGTGATCTTGCGCCGGTGCAGGACCACGCGGCCATCGGCGTCGAAGATCAGTTGGGCATTGTAGAGCGAACCGTGGTCGCGCTCGTTCACCCCCAGGACCACCACCATGGCGTGGCGGCGGGCGGCGGCGGCCACTGCCTCGGTCACCGGGCCGGGCACCGCCACCGCCTGCTCGTAGAGCCGCAAATGCTCGGGCCCGCCGGCCACCGGCGGCAGCACGAAGGAGAAATAGGGATAGTAGGGAACCAGCGTCTCGGGGAACACGGCCAGTTCCACACCGCGGCCGGCGGCCTCGGCGATGGCGGCACAGACCTTTTCGGTCGTGCCGCCGGCCCGGTCGAGCACCGGCGCGATTTGCACCGCCGCCGCCCGGACGCTGGTTCGCGCGGACATCTCAGAGCGTCCAGGTGTTGAGGATGAAGGCGCCGTCGCGCCGGTGCAGCAGGATCAGGTCGAGCACGTCGAGCGGGCTGATCGGGGTGATGCCCGGGATCAGCGACGGCTCGCCATGGCCGTAGAGCGCCTGCAGGGCGAAGCGGCAGGCATAGACCTTGCCGCCCTCGGCCATGAACTTGACCAATTGGTTGTTCATCGCCAGGTGACCCGGAAAGGCCTCGTCGCCCAGGGTCGGAAAGCCGCGCTGCACCCCCAGCGTCACACCCGGGCCGTAGAGCAGGACGGAGGTATCGAAGCCCTTGCGCCGGATCCGCGTCGCCTGGAGCAGGTTGACCAGACCGATCGAGCCTTCGAAGGCCACGGTGTGGAAGGTCACCAGGGCCTTTTCCCCCGGTTCGGCTTTGACGTCCTCGAACAGCTTCTGTTCATAGTCCACGAAGAAGTCGCCCTTCTGGTGGGCGGGCTTGGTCACGGCGGGCATGGCTGGCTCCTTGGCAAGACCGCTGACAGCACGGTCACCAACCGATTTTGCAAGCCGCGTGCCAGTCAATTAAGGTGCACAATTGATAATCAGAATCACGCAATTCCAGTCAATTATTGCAGTCAATATTGGCCCCGCACCGTTCTTTCGCCTGCATAATTTTTGCCCTGTGTCGAATCTTTCGGCGGTAGGCTGATTATTTATTAGTCATTTCCGCCGCCGCCGGTTGCGGAACTGGTCCGCCGCCAGGCGACCGCCCGCCGCGCCGCTGCCCGTCCCCGCCATGCCCGGCCCGTGAGCCCGTTATCCAAGGGAACGTTTTGCCCGCCACGATCCCGCGGACGGCCTGGGGCTGTCCGGCGCGGAAGCGGGGCTATTTTATCCACGCATAACGAGTCTTGATCGTCGCGGCCGGGCGAAGACCCGGCCATCCTGGGCGACACCAAGCCTGCCGCAGGGGCGTGGATGACCGGGACAAGCCCGGCCTAACGATTGAGAGTTGCGTCCTGCAGATCGAAAAAGGCGCTGTTTCGCCGCCGGGCGGGCGGGGGGGCTGGCTCAGTCGTGGCGGTGGGCCCCGCCCCGCCCGGTGACCGCCCCAACCGCGGAATCCCGACGCCCTTGCTCGGGCTCGCAACCCGGTATTGAATGATGGGGTGCAGCGCCCGGTCGAGACCGGCCGGGCAGCGGAGGAAGTGGCTGTGGCGTGTCCTGAATACAGTCAATTTTTGGCAATGAATGGATCAATGCCAAGCCCGCTCGGACACACCTGACATGGCCCGCGGATCCGACTGGCTGCCCCAGCTCGCCAAGGGCGGCAAACCCCGCTACCTCGCCATCGCCGATGCCATCGAAGCGGACATGCATATCGGCCGCCTGCTGGTCGGCGACCGCCTGCCGCCCCAGCGGGTCCTGGCCGAACGGCTGGGGCTCAACTTCACTACCGTCGCCCGGGCCTATAACGAGGCCCAGAGCCGGGGCCTGATCGAAGCCAAGGTCGGCGCCGGCTCCTATATCAGGGCCCGGGTCTCGGCCAGGCGGGCCGGGCGGCGCATGGATCTGGTCGACCTGACCATGAATCTACCGCCCGAGCCGGAGGACCCGGTCCTGCTCGACCGCATGCGGCGCGGCCTGATCGACATGGGCGACGGCCTGACCGCCCTGCTGCGCTACCAGGGGTTCGGCGGCTCGGCGGCCGACAAGGACGCGGCGGTCGCCTGGCTGGGTCGCCACCGGCTGAGCGCGCCGCGCGACCGGGTGCTGGTCTGCCCCGGGGCGCATAGCGCGCTGCTCGCCATTCTCGCGACCCTCGCCCACCCGGGCGACGTAATCGTCTGCGAGGACCTGACCTATCCCGGCATTCGGGCCCTGGCGGCCCAGCAGGGGCTGACCCTGGTCGGCCTGCCCACCGATGGCGAGGGCATCCTGGCCGACGGCTTTGCCGAAGCCTGCGAGCGCCACGGGCCCAAGGCGCTTTATTGCAACCCGACCCTGCTCAATCCGACCACGGCGACCATTTCCGCCCGGCGCCGCGAGGCCCTGATCGCGGTGGCCCGGCGCTATGGCGTCAAGATCATCGAGGACGACGCCTATGGCTGCATCCCCGAAGCGCCGCCCCCGGCGCTCGCGGCATTGGCGCCCGACATCACCTATTATGTTGCGGGCCTTGCCAAATGCCTGGGCGCCGGCCTGCGCATCGCCTATCTGGTGGCGCCCGACCCACGCAGCATCTGGCCCCTTGCGGCGAGCCTGAGGGCCGCCACGGTCATGGCGTCGCCGCTGACCGCTGCCTTGGCGACCCACTGGATCAACGAGGGCGTTGCCGACGACGTCCTGGCGGCAATCCGTGCCGAATCCCGCGCCCGGCAGCGCCTGGCCATGGAAATCCTGCCGCCCGGCAGTTTCCAGGGCGACCCGGAAGCGTTCCACATCTGGGTCCACCTGCCGGCGCCGTGGAGCCGGTCGAGCTTCACCGGCCACATGCGCACCTCGGGGATCGGCGTGGTGGTCAGCGACGCCTTCGCGGTATCGCGGCCCCCGCCGGAAGCGGTGCGGGTCTGCCTGGGCGGCGTCGCCAGCCGCCAGGACGCCCGCCAGGCCCTGGAATTCCTCGCCGAAGCCCTGACCCAGTCGCCGGCCATGGCCTCGGGAATCATCTGACGCCCGCGGCCCGGCACGGCACGCCCGGCACAGTGTGACGGCGGTCGCAAAACCACGCACGCCCCGCGGATCCCCGTATGAGCCGCTCCTGGGCTGCGCTAGCATGGCGCCAACGACAAGGGAGAGCGTCATGCCGGTTGCTGTTCGCGCCGTCCTGCGGGCTGTGATTCTGTGCCTGTCTCTGGGCTTTGCCGTGTCGGCGGGCCTTCCCGCCTGGGCCGACGGCATGGCCCGCGGCCAGGAAGGTGCGGCCTCATATGTCGCCGATCTGGCCGAGGCGAGCGACGGCAAGATCGACAAGGGCGAGGCCAGGCAGGTTTTCGACGCTGCCGCTCTCGAGACCAAGCGGGAGAATTGGTGGCGCGCCGCGGATCTTTACGAGCAGGCGATCAAGCGCGGCCAGGACGATGCCCGGACCTGGACCCGCCTGGCCCAGGCCCAGCTCGGC
>JAJFJE010000435.1 GCA_021774355.1 Alphaproteobacteria bacterium | reverse complement strand
CCAGTTCGGAGCGCACGGAAACGGGGCCTGCGGGCCCCGTTTTCACGTTCCTGTCCAGGCCCTCTGGCAGGCCCCCGAAGCGATCAGGGGACGGCAATCAGGGCAGCCGCGACAAGCCGGTCTTCCGCCGCCAGAACATTGAAGGTGCGGGCCGCGGCGCCGCTGTCCATCACATCGAAGCGCAAGCCCTCGGCCGCCAGCGCCTGGCGCAGCCCCCGGGGCAGCAGGCCGCCGCGGGGACCGGCCCCGATCAGGACCAGTTCGAAGCGGTCGCGCGCCGCGATCAGCGGCGCGAAATGCGCGAAGTCCAGGCCATCGAAGGCCTCGACCGGCCAGGGGACGACCCCATCGGGCAGCAGCAGGATCGAGCCGCGATAGGCCGTCCCGCCGATGGTGAAGCCGCCGCCGCCATAGCGCTCGATTCGCCTGGCGGCCGGGTCAAGTTCCCGCAGCGCCACGGCCCGCCCCTACCCCTGGCTCGGCTTGGCGGCGCCCGGGGCGTCGTCCTTGACCGAGCCGCGGCGCAGGCGCCCCTCGCCCAGGAACAGCAGGATCGGCGCCGCGATGAAGATCGACGACGAGGTCCCGACGACGATGCCGAACAGGATCACCTGGGCGAATCCGGACACCGCCGGACCGCCAAACAAGGCGATCGGAAGCATCGACAGGAAGGTGGTGACCGAGGTGAAGATCGACCGGGACAGGGTCGAGTTGATCGACAGGTCGATCAGGTCGCGCAGCGGCATGGATTTGTACTTGCGCAGGTTTTCCCGCATCCGGTCGTACACCACGACCTTGTCGTTGATCGAATAGCCGATCAGCAACAGCACGGCAGCCACGGCGTTCAGGTCGAAATCGATGCCGGTCAGGGCGAAGAAGCCCACGGTCTTGGTCACGTCCAGGATCAGGGTGACGATGGCGCCCACGCCGAACTGCCACTCGAAGCGGAACCAGATGTAGAACAGCATCAGCAGGAACGAAAGACTGATCGCCAAGACGCCGCTCTCGATCAGTTCCCCCGACACCCGGGGGCCGACCGATTCGACGCGGCGGATTTCCGCCCCCGGCGCGATCTCGGCAAGCTTGGCCCGGACCGCCTCGACGGCGGCGTTCTGGGCTTCCTGGCCAGATTCGTGGCTGCGCAGCCGGACCAGAACCTCCTCGGGCGAGCCGAATTCCTGCAGCGACACTTCCCCGGTTTCCAGGGCGTTGAGGCCGGCGCGCAGCACCGCCAGATCGGCCGGCCCCTGGGTCTTCACCTCGACCACGATGCCGCCGGCAAAGTCGATGCCGTAATTGAGGCCAGGGGCAAAGAACAGGACGACCGAGGCGGTGGACAGCACGGCCGAGACCACCAGGCCGGCGATCCGCCCTTTCATGAAGGCGATCTTGGTGCCCTCCGGCACGATCCGGCGGAAACCGAACAGCGACCTGATCTCGAGGATCTTCAGCTTGGCGCGGCGCACCCAGCTGGTCATGGCGACACGGACCAGGGATACCGCGGTGAACATCGACACGCCGATACCGATGGCAATGGTGATGGCAAAGCCGCGGACCGGCCCTTCGCCGAAGAAGAACAGGGTGGCCACCGCCAGCAGCGTGGTCAGATTGGAATCGATGATGGTCGCATAGGCGCGGTCGAAGCCCTGATGCAGGGCGGCCATGGCGCCCCGGCCGAGGCGGGTTTCCTCGCGGATGCGTTCATTGATCAGGACATTGGCGTCCACGGCGATGCCAATGGACAGGATCAGGCCGGCAATGCCCGGCAAGGTCAGGGTCGCCCCGATCATGGTCAGGATGGCGATGGTCAGCACCACGTTGAAGAGAACGGCGACCACC
Organism: Alphaproteobacteria bacterium; assembly: GCA_021774355.1. Lineage (GTDB taxonomy): Bacteria > Pseudomonadota > Alphaproteobacteria > Zavarziniales > Zavarziniaceae > JAJFJE01. Next base: position 3,085 of record JAJFJE010000435.1, on the reverse strand, counting down.
GCGATCGTGCCGGTGCCGGCATAGACCAGCAGCATGAACACGACGACAAGCGCCGTACCGATCAGGCCCGACAATTCGCCGGCGGCGATGGCATCGGCGCCGAGACCCGGCCCGACCACCCGCTCCTCGATCACCGTCAGGGGCGCCGGCAGGGCACCGGCGCGCAGCAGGACGGACAGGTCATTGGCGCTCTGGGCCGTGAAATTGCCGCTGATCTCGCCCTGGCCGCTGAGGATCGGTTCGCGGATGACCGGCGCCGAAATGACCTTGCCGTCGAGCACGATGGCAAAGCGCCGGCCGACATTGTCCCGGCTGGCATCGGCAAAGCGCTTGGTTCCCACCGTGTCGAAGCGGAAGCGCACCACCCACTGGCCCGAATTCGGGCTGGTCGCAGCGCTGGCATCCTCGAGCATTTCGCCGGTCAGCAGGACACGCTTGCGGACCGCCAGCAGGCTTGGCGTGTCGCCCGGCTTGCGCGGCTCGTCGGGCAGGATCTCCGTCCCCACGGGGGCCCGGCCGGCGGCCAGTTCCATGGGATCGGTCTCGTCGACCAGGCGGAAGGTCATCTTGGCGGTCTGGCCCAGCAGGTTCTTGATCCGGGCCGGATCCTGAAGCCCCGGCAACTGGATCAGGATCTGGTCGCGCCCCTGGCGCGCGACCGTCGCCTCGGCCGTGCCGGTGGCGTCGATGCGCCGGCGGACGATTTCAAGGCTCTGATTGACCGCATTGGTGGTGCGTTCCACCACGCCGGTTTCGGTCAGGGCGACCACCAGCCGGTTATCGGCGCCCGCCTCGACCGTCAGGTCGGGGGTCCCGCCGCCCAGGACGCCGCCACCGATCACCGAGGCCATGTCCCGGAGCAGGCCGCGGGCCTGGTCGAGCTGGGCGGCATCGGTGATGCGTACGGCGACCTTGCCCTCCGCCACCCCGAGGCCGGTATAGCGGATGCCGGCGCCGATCAGGGCCGTGCGGGCCTGATCGACCAGATTCTCCAGCCGTTCCTTGATGACCGCGTTCGAATCCACTTCCAGCAGCAGATGGGCCCCGCCCCTGAGGTCGAGGCCCAGATTGATCTGCTGCTTGGGCAGCCAATTCGGCAGCTTCTCCAGGGTTTCGGCGCTGAACAGGTTGGGCAGGGCAAGCCCCACCCCCAGGACGAGGATTGCAAGATAAAGGGCAATCTTCCAACGCGGCTGCTGGATCATGGTTACGCCTGCTCAATAAGACCGAATATCCGCAATCCCAACGGGATTATTTTGCGGACTTGTCGTCGTCGCCGACCGGCTGGCCCTTGGCCCGGACTTCGCTGATGGTACCCTTGACCACCCGCACACGGACGCCCTCGGCCACTTCGACGTGGACTTCCCCGTCGGCCACCTTGACGACCTTGCCGATCAACCCGCCGGCCGTAACCACCGTATCGCCCCGGCGCACCGCGTCGACCATCGCCCGATGGTCCTTAAGGCGCTTCTGCTGCGGCCTGATCAGCAGGAAATAGAACACCACGCCGATCAGCACCAGCGGGGCGAGGTTCAGCAGAATATCGGCTCCGCCGCCGCTGGCGCCGCCCGTGATCCCCTGGGCGAAGGCAGAACTAATCCACATGGCAACCTCGTTCGTGGCGGGCTTGGTGAAACGCGGCGGACTATAGCCGGGCAACGCCGGAAAGCAAACCGCGGCGCGGGCCGGCGGCCACCGCGGCCGCAGATTGCGCCTTGTGGTGGCGGGCTGAATCGGACATTTGGTGTTCGGACGGAGGCCGATGCCGCCCCCGGCCGGTGAGCGGAGACCCGGAATGGATGAGTTGCTGCGCCTGCTGGGCCGGATCGCCGACGCCCTCGACCGCCTGGCGCCGCCGGTCCCGGGCGATGCCGACCTGGCGGCGTTCGATGCCTATCTGTGGCAGGCCGATCTGGCGCGGCTGGAGGGGATCCCCGCGGTGGCCCGGCTGCCCCTCGCCCTGCTCAAGGGCGTCGACCGGGTCCGCGACCTGCTGCTCGCCAATACCCGGAGCTTTGCCGCCGGCCACGGCGCCAACAACGCCCTGCTCTGGGGCGCCCGCGGCATGGGCAAGAGTTCCCTGGTCAAGGCGGTGCACGGCGCCGTCTGCGGCGACCTTCCCGGCCGCCTGGCCCTGATCGAGATTCACCGCGAGGATATTGCCAGCCTGCCCCTGCTGCTGCGCCGCCTGCGCGACCGGCGGCGGCGCTTTGTGCTGTTCTGCGACGATCTGTCCTTCGACGCCGGCGACAGCAGCTACAAGGCGCTGAAGTCGGTTCTCGAAGGCGGCATCGAGGGCCGCCCGGACAATGTCCTGTTCTACGCCACCTCGAACCGGCGCCACCTGCTGCCCCGGGACATGATGGAGAACGAGCGGTCGACCGCGATCAGTCCGGCCGAGGCGGTCGAGGAAAAAGTCTCGCTGTCCGACCGCTTCGGCCTGTGGCTGGGCTTCCACAATTGCGGCCAGGACGAGTACTTCGCCATGGTCGAGGCCTATGCGGCGCATTACGGCCTCGACATCGCCCCCGCGGCGCTGCGTGCCGGGGCGATCGAATGGGCGATGACCCGGGGCGGGCGATCGGGCCGGGTCGCCTGGCAGTTCATCCAGGACCTGGCCGGGCGCCTGGGGCGCAGCCTGGCCTGAGCGGTCAGGCCCCGCCCGGCAGCACGGTCAAGGGATCGAGCGCCTCGCCGTCCTGGCGGATCTCGAAGTGCAACTGAGGCACGGTGACATTGCCCGTGCGCCCCACTTCGGCGATCGCCTGGCCGCGCGCCACCGTGTCGCCCTTCTTGACCAACAGCCGGCGGCAATGGGCATAGGCGCTCATCCAGCCCTGGGCATGGCGAATCAACAGAAGGTTGCCATAGCCCCGGATCTCGTTGCCGGCATAGGCGACCACGCCGGAATCCGCCGCCCGCACCGTGCTGCCCTCGACCGCCTGGACGTTGATGCCGTCATTATGCTGTCCCCCAGGCCGTGGTCCGTAACGGGACACGACATCGCCGGCAACCGTCCTGATAAACCGCCCGGCCGCCGCGGCGCCCGGTCCGGTCGCCGCCTTGGGCGGCTCTGCCGCCGTGG
>JAJFJE010000434.1 GCA_021774355.1 Alphaproteobacteria bacterium | reverse complement strand
TTTTATTTTTTTCCCCGCCGGCCCGGCCCCCTACTATCCCGGGGGGGCGCCGCCGGCGGGTGCAGTTGGGGGGGGCGCCGGCCTTGCGGGCCGCCGCACCTTTTGATTACTCGGCGGCCTTCTGGCGGTAGCCGGCGACCCAGCCGTAATTATGGGCGTCAGAGCCGATTTCGCCGGGGGCGAGGCCCATATATTTCAGCGCGCCGCCCAGGTCCTGGGGCTGTATCGCGCCCGACAGGAAGCGGTCGATGACGTTCATGTGGCCCTGGTAGCGCGCCGGATCCTGCTCGAAGCACCACCGGTCGACCTCCGAACCGAAATGGTACAGACGGCCCTCATGGACCAGCGGATATTCCTTCACGGACCATTCGTCGCCCGGAATGCCCACGATCGGCAGGTTGCACATGTTGCAGATCGTCGGCAGCGTCGCCGGCAGCGTCCGGTCCTCCCGGCCGTTCAGCAACTGGTTCGCCATAACGTCCCAGCACCGCCCGAAGGTCTTGTTCCAGCCCGGATATTTCTCCTCGAGCCAGTCCCGCTCCTCGACCGAGGCGCCCGCCGCCGGGTTCCACCACACCGTCGGGCGCCAGTACCACACGCCCATGTGCATGCCATGGTGGGTATGGTCCAGATCCCGCAGGAACTGCTCCCAGTACCACGGACGGCTCAGGCCCAGGTCCTCAAGCTGACGCTGGAACTGGCCGACGATCCACTCCAGCATGAACTCCTTGAACGACTGCTTCCGGTGCGCCAGCGGCGTGTAATAGTCCATCATCGGACCGGTCAGAACCGAGAACAGCTTCCAGGTCCGCCAGAAGATCACGTCGATCATGTTCTGGGCTTCGGCCAGCTTGCCGTTCTCCACCAGGATCTTCAGGATCGGGCCGCCCTGCTGGGCATGGCGCGACTCGTCCGTCTGAACGCTCGCCACCAGATTGGCGAAGGTGTGGTCCCCGGCCTCCGCCGCATCCGCCGACAGCCCCAGGAACTGCATGTTCGTGAAGCCGGTCTCGAAGGCGAAGGTCAGCATGATCGCAACGCTCATCGCATCGCGCGTGAACATCATGTCGTCGAACATGTGGCGCGCCGCGATCGCCGCCCACTCATTGCTGTGCATCGCCTTGTGCGCCCAGTCCCACTGCCGGCTGCGCTTGGTGTGCTCGTGCGGGAAAAACAGCTGGATCTGGCCGTGGCGGGTCTCGTCCAGAAGACCGAAGGTCGCCATGTTCCGGTTGCCCGGCGCCTTCGAAAAGCGCGCCATCCGCGCCTCCGCCGTCGCCGCCGCATATTCCGCAAGCGCCAGCGCCCCGTAATGCGCCTGCAGCGTGCTCACCCAGCCCGCATCCGCCGTGTCGATGTAGTTCGCCCGCTCCAACGCCGCCTTCAGCGAATAGGCGCCCGCATCCTTCTCACGCTGCGTCGCCACATAGTCGCTGTAGACAACCTTGTACGGCTCGTCGAAGCTCTCCCACTTCGCCATCGGAATCCCCCGGGAACCCGACAGGTGCTCCGGATAAAGCTCGTCTTCCGTCACATATTTCGGCGTCCAGTTGGTCGTCCGGACCAGATCGTAATAGTCCTTCTGATGCAGCCTTGCCATTTCAGGGGCCTCCTTCGTGTTGTTGTTTAACTCTGCGCCTTGGTCACGCCGGCGACCGCGAAGTGCTCCGGGGGGACTTCCCGCAGGATGACGCGAATGGATGCCGGCGGAGCGCCCAGGGCGCGCTCTGCCGCATGGGTCAATTCACGGATCAGGGAGGTCTTTGCCTCCTTGCTGCGCCCCTCGAGCAGGGTCACGTCGATGATCGGCATGTCGCGCTACCTCTTAACCGTCAGGGTGACAGAACCAAGCCGCTCGACATCGGCGCGCACGACTTCGCCCGGCTTCAGGGCATGGGCGGCGGTGACTCCGCCAGCCATGACGATGTCGCCGGGATTGAGCCGCTCGCCCCACTGCGCAACCATCCGGGCGGCCGCCACAAGGGACCGTACCGGATTACCCAGAATGGCTGCCGTCGAGCCGATCTGAGCCGGCCGGCCGTTGACATAGAGCACGACCCCGAGATTGCCGAAATCGACACTCGGGGCATTCCACGACCCGATGACCAGGCCGGACGACGAGGAATTGTCGGCGACCACGTCGGCCAGGGCGAATTTGAAGTTCTCGTACCGGCTGTCGATGATCTCGATGGCCGGCGCCACCGCCTCGACCGCGGCCATCGCCTCGACCGCCGTGACGGTGCCGGCAAGCGGCGCCTTCATCAGGAAGGCAACTTCCGGCTCGACCCGCGGATGGACATAGCGGGCGATGTCGATCATCCCCCCCTCTTCCACCAGCATGGCGTCGGTCAGGCGGCCCCAGACCACTTCGTCGACCCCCACCTGGATCATCTTGGCCCGGCTGGTCAGGCCCATCTTGACGCCGATACGCCGCTCGCCCCGGTCGATCCGGCGGCGGATCGACATGGCCTGCACCGCATAGGCATCGTCGACCGAGAGGTCGGGGATATCCGTCGTCAACTGGGCGATTGCCTTGGCGTCGCGCGCCGCCGCATCGACCCGTTCGGCCAGTTCCGCGAGGCTTGTCATTGGACCGGCTCCACCGCCTGGTCGCGCTGTTTGAGCAGGTCCAGCGCGACGTCGACGATCATGTCCTCCTGGCCGCCGACCATGCGCCGCTTGCCCAGTTCCATCAGAATGTCCCGGGTATCGATGCCATAGGTCTGCGAGGCCGTCTCGGCATGGCGCAGGAAGCTGGAATAGACCCCGGCATAGCCGAGGGTCAGGGTCTCGCGGTCGACCCGCACCGGGCGATCCTGCAGCGGCCGCACCAGGTCCTCGGCGGCATCCATCAGGGCGTAGGTGTTGCAGCCATGCCCCCACTTCATCAGGTCGGCGGCGGCGGTGAAGACCTCCAGCGGGGCGTTGCCGGCGCCGGCACCCATCCCGGTCAGGGACGCGTCGACCCGGATCGCGCCGTGTTCCACGGCGGCCATGGAATTGGCGATGCCGAGCGACAGGTTGTGGTGGGCATGGATACCGATCTCCGTCTTGGGATCGAGCACCTGGCGATAGGCATCGACCCGCTCGGCGACATCCTTCGGCAGCAGGCGACCACCGGAATCGACCACATAGATGCATTCGGCGCCGTAGGATTCCATCATCTTGGCCTGCTCGGCCAGCTGCTTGGGCCCGATCATGTGCGACATCATCAGGAAGCCGATGGTGTCCATGCCCATCTTGCGGGCAAAGCCGATATGCTGCTTGGCGACATCGGCCTCGGTGCAATGGGTTGCCACGCGCACCGAGCGGACGCCCAGGTCATAGGCCCGCTGCAGGTCCTCGACCACGGCGATGCCCGGCAGGATCAGCGTGGTGAGGCGGGCATTCTTCAATTCCGACGCGGCCGCGGCCAGCCACTCCCAGTCGGTATGGGCACCGAAACCGTAGTTGAAGCTGGCCCCGGACAGGCCGTCGCCATGGGCGACCTCGATGCCGTCGACGCCGCCGGCGTCGAGCGCCCGGACGATCGCCCGCACATGCTCGGTGCCGTAGCGATGGCGGATGGCATGCATGCCGTCACGCAGGGTGACGTCCTGGATATAGAGCCGCGGCGGGACCACGCTGTTGGTTGCCTCAGGCATAGATTTTCTCCTGCTCGGCCTTGCGCTGCATGATCCGCTCGCCCGTGGCCAGCGCCGCCGAGGTCATGATGTCCAGATTGCCGGCATAGGCCGGGAGGTAATGAGCCGCGCCCTCGACCTCGAGAAACACCGAGGACTTGATCCCTTCGAACTCGCCGTAGCCGGGGATCCTCAGGCGGTTGTTCGAGCCGAAGCGTTCGAACTGCACCTTCTGCTTCAGGCGATAGCCGGGCACGTAGGACTGCACGGCCTTGACCATGTCTTCGACCGACTTCTCGATCGCCGCCTCGTCGCCGCCCTCCGACAGGGTGTAGACGGTGTCGCGCATGATCATCGGCGGCTCGGCCGGATTCAGGATGATGATCGCCTTGCCCCGCACCGCCCCGCCGACCTTTTCGATCGCCCGCGCCGTGGTCTGGGTGAACTCGTCGATATTTGCCCGGGTCCCCGGGCCGGCCGACTTCGAGGCCACCGAGGCGATGATCTCGGCGTAATGCACCTTTGCCACCCGGCTGACCGCGGCAACGATCGGGATAGTCGCCTGGCCGCCGCAGGTCACCATGTTGACGTTGTCGCTGACCAGATTGTCGTCGAGATTGACCACCGGCACGACATAGGGGCCGATCGCGGCCGGCGTCAGATCGATGATCTGCTTGCCATGGGCCCGCAGGACCTCGGTATGCTTGGCATGGGCATAGGCGCTGGTGGCATCGAACACCACGCCGATCTGATCGAAGCCCGGCATCGCCACCAGGCCTTCAATCCCCTTATCGGTGGTCCGGACGCCCATCCGGCGGGCGCGCTGCAGGCCATCCGACGCCGGATCGATGCCGACCATCACATCCATCTCCAGGACCTTCGACGTCCTCATGATCTTGATCATGAGGTCGGTGCCGATATTCCCGGATCCGATCACGGCCGCCTTGATCTTTGTCATTTTTTTACGCTCCTGCTCCAGTGACCGAGAAATGCGTGCGCACCGATCCGAGCCCGGAAATGCGCAGCTCGATCGTATCGCCAGGCGTTACCGGCACCAGCGGCCCCAGAGAGCCCGACAGCACCAGGTCGCCTTTCTTCAGCGGCCGCCCCACCTGAACCATTTTGCGTGCCAGCCACAAGGTCGCGCTGAGCGGGTTGCCGTAACACGCGATCCCGGCCCCGGTCGCCACCGGCTCGCCGGCCTTTTCCATGACCATGCCGCACAGCACCGGATCGAATTCCGAGAGCTTGCGCGGCTGGCTGCCGATGACCATCAGGCCGGAACTGGCATTGTCGGCGATGGTGTCGAGGATCTTGATGTTCCAGCCGGCAATGCGGCTGTCCACCACCTCGATCGCCGCCACCGCGAACTTGACGGCATGGATGACGTCGGCAACGGTCATGTGTTCGCCGTCGAGGTCGTCACCGAGATAGAAGGCGATCTCGCCCTCGACCTTGGGCTGGTACAGCCGGTCGGTCGGGATGGTCTCGCCATCGGCATAGGTCATGTCGGCGAAGAGCATGCCGAAATCGGGCTGGTCCAGGCCGAGCATGGTCTGCACCGCCTTCGAGGTGGCGCCGATCTTGCGGCCGATCAGGCCGCGGCCCTGGGCCAGCCAGTACTTGGTGTTGGCTTCCTGGATGGCGTAGGCAACCGTCTGGTCGCTGGTGCCCAGCAGGTCGCGCAACGGGCTGATCGGCGGCTTGCCGTCATAGACGCCCCGGAGCAGCGCCGCCGCCTCTTCGATCTTTTCGGTCGGAACAGACATCGGGCCCTCAGAGCTTGACGCAGATATTGCTAAGTTCGGTATAGAACTCGAGGCTGTGAACACCGCCCTCGCGGCCGATGCCGGATCTCTTGGCACCGCCAAACGGGGTCCGCAGGTCACGCAGGAACCAACTGTTGATCCACACCAGGCCGGTCTCCATCTGGGCCGCCACGCGGTGCGCCCGCGAGGTGCTTTCGGTCCAGATCGAAGCGCACAAGCCGTAATCCGTGTCGTTCGCGCGGGCGATCACCTCGTCCTCGGAATCGAACGGGCTGACGTGGCAGCACGGACCGAAAATCTCTTCGCGCATGATCGCGCTGTCATCGCCGAGCCCGGTCCAGATGGTCGGCTCGACCCAGGCGCCATCGGCCAGGGCACCGTCCATCGCCGGCCGGCCGCCGCCGGTGACCACGGTCGCCCCCAGGTCCTTGGCGGTCTGGTAATAGCCCAGCACCTTGCCCTGGTGCTCCTTCGAGATCAGCGGCCCCATATTGCTGGCCGCGTCGGCCGGCACGCCGACCTTCAGCCCCTCGGCCGCGGCCTTCAGGCGGGCGACGAACCGGTCGAAGATCGGCCGCTCGACATAGACCCGCTCGGTGCCCAGGCAGACCTGGCCGCAATTGGCGAAGGCCGAGCGGGTGGTGCCCTCGATCGCCTTGTCGAGATCGCAGTCGGCAAACACGATCGCCGGATTCTTGCCGCCAAGCTCCAGCGACACCGGACGGATCTGGTCGGCCGAGGCCTTGATGATGGCCGCGCCGGTACGGGTCTCGCCGGTAAAGGTGATGGCGTTGACGCCCTTGTGGGTGGTGATGAACTCCCCGGCGCTGCCCGGCCCGAAGCCATGAACGACGTTATAGACGCCCGGCGGCACGCCGGCCTCGTTCATCACCTCGCCCAGGAGGGTGGCGGTGGTCGGGGTCTCTTCCGAAGGCTTCACGATGACGGCGTTGCCGCAGGCCATTGCCGGGCCGACCTTCCAGGTCATCAGGAGCAGCGGCAGGTTCCACGGGCAGATCACCCCGATCACGCCCTTCGGCTTGCGCACGGAATAGTTCAGCGCGCCGGTGCCATCGGGGGTCGGCATCTGGAACGCCTCGGTCGCGACGTTCTTCACCAGATCGGCAAAAATCTTGAAATTTGCGGCGCCGCGCGGAATGTCGATATGGCGCGCCAGGCTCTTCGGCTTGCCGGTGTCCAGGCATTCGGCCTCGAGAAATTCCTCGAAGCGCCGGGTGATGCCGTCGGCCACCTTGTGCAGGATCTCCGCCCGCTCAGCCACCGCCATCTTGCCCCACGGGCCGTTCAGCGCCCTGCGGGCGGCGTCGACCGCACGGTCGACCGTCGCCTTGTCCGCCTCGGACACCAAGCTGATTACACTGTTGTCGCACGGGTTGCGGTTTTCGAAGAATGCGCCCGGGGCGCCCTCCACGAACTGCCCATCGACGAAGTTCAGGATACGCGAATTGCTCATCGATTCTTCCAAATGGAGAGACCCACGGAGATGCGACGGCCGCAGAGCAAACTTCGTGCCACTGCGGCCGTCGAGTGGTGTCTCAGGTCACGACCGTCATGAAGCGCTCGTTCAGGGCGCGCTCGTAATAGAAGATCGCCTTGCCCGCGGAATCGTACGTCCATTTCCGCACCGGCTCGTCGGGATAGTATTCGTAACCGCCAGAGAACACTTCGTTGCGGTTGCCCGAGGGGTCGAAGAAATAGATGGTATGGCCCCGGGTAATGCCGTGACGGGTCGGCCCGATATCGACCGACATGTCGTAGCGGGTCATGATGTCGGCGGCATGGCCGACATCGTTCCACGATTCCAGCCGGAACGAAGCGTGGTGGAACTTGCCCTTGCCTTCGTAACGGACGAAGGCGACGTCATGGGCCTTCATGCCGCAGGTCAGGAAGATGGCGATGGGCGTGGTGCCGTCCGGCGCCAGGGCCATCTCGCTCAGCTTGAAGCCCAGGACATCGACGAACATCTTGGCCGTGCCGTCGATATCGTCGCCATAGACCAGGCAATGGTCGAAACGAATGATGCGCATGCCGCGCGGTTCGCTCCGCCAAATGTCCGGATTGTCGACCATCGGCCCGTCCTTGGACAGGTCGGCCGTGGCATAGAGGTCGAAACGGTGCCCCGTCGGGGTCATGAAGCTGACCCGGCGGCCGACGCCGGGCTGCTCGCCCGCCGGCACGTCGCTTACTTCGGCACCGTAATCGCGCAATTTGCGGGCGAACTCGTCGAGCGCTTTCTCGCTTTCGACCTTGAACGCCATATAGTCCATCCCAGGTTCCTCCGCCTCGCGGAGTACAATGCTGTGATGGTCGAACTCGTCATAGGCCTTGAAATAGACCCGGCCATCAGCGCCGGTGGTTACAACGTCTAGTCCAAGTCGGTCCCGATAGTGAATCAGGGCCGCCGCCATATCGAGAACGCGGATCTGTACCAACCCTGGACGCAGCACGCCGGACATAGCCATTGGTTATCCTCCTCGTTGCTATTTTCGATTGCCATAGCCACTGGGCGGCTCCGCCGGCCCAATCGAACCTTCAAGCCGTTCGGCCTGGGTCGCCCGACGCATGCTCAAATCAGAGTCGGGATAGACGCGACACGCTAGCGCATAACCCGCTTCGCTGCTGTCCTTACTGACATGCCTGCGGCTCATAGGTCCTGTGCGGTACTTGCCGCTGGTCACCTGAACCAGGCAGAATCCGCAGCCGCCATTGCGGCAGCCGATCGGGATGGCCGCCACGCCGCAGCGTTCCATCGCCAGCAGGACGTTCCGCTCCGGCGCGCAGGGAAAGCTGCCGCCGTCGTCGACCTCGATATTGTGCGCGCCATCCATCGGTCATATCGCCTGAAACAGGGGACTGCGCTTCGCGTTGTCGTCCGCCTTGGTGAGGAAACTCTCGGTATAGATGTCGTGCTCGAACAGACGGCCCTTCATGAGGGCACGAATGCTCGCCTCGACCATCAATGGCGGGCCGCAAAGATAGGCCTTGTTACCCTTGAAGACGCCGTCGTAGCGACGGATCGCGGCCTCGTGAACGAAGCCGGTCTCACCGGTCCAGCCGTCCGTTCCGTCGCTTTCCGACAAAACCGGGACATAGGTGAAATTGCCGTGCTTGGCCTCGAGCTCGCGAAACAACCCGTCGAAATAGAGGTCCCGCGCCTGCCGCACCCCGTGGAACAGGGTGATCGGCCCGCTCCAGCCCTCCTCGAGCAGATCCTCGATCATCGCCTTGGGGCTGGACAGGCCGGAGCCGCCGGCGATGAAGATCATCGGATTGGCCGCCGACTTGCGGACATAAAACCGTCCCAGCGGACCGGAAAGCGGCACCTTGTCGCCGACCTTGAGGTCATGATGCACCCAGCCCGTGCCTTTTCCGTCCTTGACCCGCCGGACATGCAGTTCCGGAAAATTCGCCTTCGACGGCGCATTGGCGAGGGAAAAGGCGCGCGGCTCGTCCAGCCCGGGCACGGTCAGGTTGACATATTGCCCGGCCTGGAACGGCAGGCCGTCGCCCGGTACCTCCAGGGTGACGCCCTTGATGTCGTGGGTCAGGTCGACCAGACCCACGACGGTGCCGACGACGTCGTTCACCGGCAAATACAGGGCATCGGGATCGATATCGACATCGGCCTCGATGGTGATGTCGGACATCGGCCTGGCACAGCAGGCCAGGGCCCGCTTGTCGTCGCGCTCGAAATCCATCAGGGCGAAGGGCGAGGCGTCGCCGAGATCGACCTCGCCCTCGAGCACGGTAATTTTGCACGTGCTGCAAAGCCCGTGGTTGCACTGATAGGGGATGAAGATGCCGTTGCGCAGGCAGGCGTCCAGGACGGTCTGGCCCTCGCGGATCGGAATCGTTTCGCCCAGCGGCTCTATGGTCAGTTGATAGGTCACTGTGTAACCGCCCCGCTCGTCAGGTCGCCGTGCCGCCGATGCCGTGCAGGCCCGGCGTCCAGAACCGGACCACCGACTTGTGGCCCAGGCCATTCTCGGCCAGGCTGGCATCGAGGTTGGGGATGAACGGACGGCCGTCCAGCATCCATGTCACCTGGTCCCATTTCACCTTGGCCCATTCCGGGTGATAGCCATAGGCCTCCGGCAGGAGGTTTTCGACAATCGCCCGGAATGGCATGGTCGGCGGGAGCGGGTAGGCCAGGGCAGCACAATACATGTTGTGCTCTTCCCAGTGAAGATAGGTCAGTTGATTACCGTGAAAGTTACTCACTTTGTCACGGGACTCGAACTGGTACGGACCGATTGAAGCTACAGGCATTGTTACACTCCCGCTCCCGAAATACAGGTTGAGACCGATCAGATGGCCGACTTATGGCGATCGGCGGTCCACTCGTTCCACAACGTCTCGTCGGGCGAGCCCTGGTAGTCCATGTTGTCGTTGCCGAGCGACATATGGTACCAGTTCAGGACTTCCGGCACGGTGGCACCGCCGCAATTGCCCTGATAGATCTGGTGCACCGGCAGCCACGACTGGATGTACTTCTCCGGCTCGTACAGGAAGATATCCTTGCAGCCGTCCGAGCAGAAGTGATAGCGCTCGCCCTTGTACAGGGTGGAGCGGAAACAGATGGTCTTTGGATCATCTGGCTCGGTGAAGATCATGGGAATCTGGCAGGTCACGCACAGCTGCGGCAGGACGTTGTTGTAGAAGCGCTTGCCCTGATCCGACTGCTCTTTCCAGTACTCAAAGCGCGGCCGATAAAGCTGGTCGAAGGTTTCCGGATATTTGGCGGACAGCCAGTCCAGTTCGTCCTTCTCGGGGATCCAGGTGTGGAAGGCGGTGGCCTGGGTGTAGTTGTAGAAGGTCGCCCACACCTCGTGGCTGAGGCGGCCCTTTTCCTTGCTTGCGACCTCGTGATATTTCGGCATGCGGATGCCGTAACGCGACAGATCCTCGAACAGCGCGCCGCCGCCCTGCTCGAAATAGATCTCCCAGGCCTCGGCCCAGGACATCACCCGCTTGGGCAGCATGTAGTCCATCATCATGGCGACAATGGTCAGCAGGCGGTAGCCGCGCCAGAACCACTTGTCGATCCAGCGCTGCACGATCGGAACGTTGCCTTCGTCCTGCTCGAGCATGAACTTGATGATCTCGAGGCCCAGCGTCATGTGCCGCGCCTCGTCCGACTGGGCCGAGAAGCCGAAGGTCACCGTCGCCATGTCGCCATTATAGGCCGCGCCCGACATGAAGGGCACGAACAGCAGGCTGGTCAGGACATATTCGAAGCTGAACGAGATCGCCGTCAGGAATTCGAACGGGCCGGCCGAGCAGGCATCCTCGAAGAACGACTTGGGCACCGACAGGTACCACACGTGATCGTGCATGTGGCGGGCATCGTGCAGCCCGTCGAAGAACTTGTTGTAATGGCTGATGGTGTGGATCTGGGTCTGGGCGTGGCGCAGCTCGTCGATCGCCTGCATCTGGCAGGCGATGCGCGGCCCGGCGCCGACGAAGTGGCGGCCGACATGGGCATAGCCCCGGTGCGCCGAATATTCCAGGGGCGACACGCCGGTCAGGAACAGCTTGATGGCGTTGACGTAGCGGGCGTCGGTGATGTTCAGGTGGCCGTTGTTCTGGGCGAAGCTGTCGATCACCGCATAGAGCTTGCGCTCCTTCTCGGCCTGGAACTTCCAGTAGGAATCCATGGTCAGGCGGAACGGGTCCTGCCACTTGTCCCAGTCGTGGATCTTGATCCCTTCATAGTCGGTAAAGGGAAACACCTTGCTCATCGGCTGGTAGGTGGTCTCCCAGCCCAAGCCCCGTGTCAGGTGCGCATAGCGTTCCTTGAGGCCCAGCTTGCGGGGCTTCGCGGTCGATTTGTCAGCGATACTCATGGGATGACCTCACGGTTCACAATAGACGGTCAGACGCCCCGCCGGGCCGGCGCTGCGGCAGCGGGATGGTCCAGGAACGCCGGTGCAGTCGCTCATAAGCGGCCTGGGCGGCGGGTTCCACCGTCGCCGGGGCGTGATTGGTCGCGCAGAACTCGAGAAAAGCGGGAAAGGGCAGGATCAGTTCGACCGTCAGATCCGGGTCCCCGATGGTGAAATCAAACAGCACGAAATCCCCGTGGGTCCCGGTTACCCGAACCCAGCGCTTGTTGATGTCTGGCACCCCTGGCTGTTCAGCCGGCGGCTCGGCCATGCCGTTTCCCCTGTTCCCGGGCCTCTACCGGACCCGCCTTGTCGTCAGGAGGAGAGCAAAAGGCGGGCCAACTTTTCGCCGGCCGCGCCCCGGGCGCTCGCCGCGCCCTTTGGCGGTCGCCTAAAGGCCGGATTTTTCTTGTTTTTTCGACAGGGTGGCGCAGCCCGGAACGGCCCGGCGGGCGGGCTGCGGGGCAAAAGGGCCACCATGGCGGCTGCCGGTTGGCGGCGCCGACCGCCGCTTCGGGTCGCTGAAATTACGCAGCGAAACGGCGCCACCCGCTGATATCGCGCACTGCACCGCAACATCGGCGGGCCGCAACGGCGTAACGTCGCAGCCCCGATCGCGGCGCCACAATCCATATTGCGGCGCAGCAACGGCAATGGAATAGTGAAGCTGCCATGCCCCCGCCATCCCTTTCCGTCGCCGTCATCGATGCCAATCTGGTTCGCGCTGCAATTCTGGAAGACGGTTTGCGCGCGGCCGGCATCACCTCGGTCACGGTGATCTGCGAGACCGCCAATCTGCTGAAGAAGCTGGTGAGCCTCGACCCCGACGTGGTCATCATCGACCTGGAGGATCCAAGCCGCGACGTGCTGGAACAGATGTTCCAGGTCTCGCGCCTGGTCCAGCGCCCGGTGGCCATGTTCGTCGACCAATCGGACGGCGCGATGATCCAGGCCGCGGTCGATGCCGGGGTCTCCGCCTATGTGGTCGACGGCCTGAAGAAGGAGCGGGTCAAGGCGATCGTCGACATGGCGATCAGCCGCTTCAACGCCTTCGGCCGGCTGACCCGCGAGTTGGAACAGGCCAAGAGCGAGCTGGCGGACCGCAAGATCATCGAACGAGCCAAGGGGATCTTGATGAAATCGCGCAATCTGGGCGAAGAGGAGGCCTATGCCCTGCTGCGCAAGACTGCAATGCGCGAGACCCGCAAGCTGGTGGAGATCGCGCGCAGCGTGGTCACCGCGGCCGGGCTGCTGGGCTGACGGGACGGATAGCGGATGAACGCCATGCCCCGCCTGACCGCCGCCCAGGAGTCCGGGACCGCCGGATGCCCGACCACCGTGCGCATCGGCTTCATTCCCCTGGTCGACTGCGCCCTGCCGGTGGTCGCCGCCCACAAGAACTTCGCCGCCCGCGAAGGCCTGCGGCTGGAGCTGGTGCGGGAAAGCTCGTGGGCCAATATCCGCGACCGGGTGGTGCTGGGCCATTTCGACGCCGCCCACATGCTGGCCCCCATGCCGATCGCGGCCAGCCTCAAGATCGGCCACCTCACCGTGCCCATGGCGGCCCCGCTGGCCCTGGGGCTAGGGGGCAACGCCATCACCGTGTCGACCGGCCTGTGGCGGGCCATGGGACGGGGCCCCGGCGCCCCGCCGCAGGAGACGGCGGCAGCGCTGGCTGCGGTGGTCGCCGTCCGCGCCCGGGCCGGCCAGCCGCCTTTGACCTTCGCCATGGTCTATCCCTTCTCGTGCCATAATTACGAGCTGCGCTACTGGCTGGCCTCGGCCGGGATCCATCCCGACCGCGACGTGCGCCTGGTGGTGGTGCCGCCGCCCCTCATGGGCGACGCCCTGAACGCCGGCCAGATCGACGGCTTCTGTGTCGGCGAGCCATGGAATTCCCTGGCGGTGGCCGCCGGCACCGGGGTCATCGCCGCGACCAAGGCCGAGTTGTGGCGCCATTCGCCGGAAAAGGTTCTGGGCTTGTCCGCGGCCTGGGCGGAACGCCATCCCGACCGGGTCGCCGCCTTGATCCGGGCGCTGACCGCCGCCGCCTGGGCCGACGATCCCGCCCATCACGACGAATTGGCGGAACTGCTGGCCGACCCGGCCCATGTCGGGGCGCCGGCCGCCGTGATCGCCGGGGCCCTTTCCGGGCGGCTGCCCCTGGTGCCCGGCGGCGCAGCCGTGCGCATTCCCGACTTCCTGGTCTTTTCCCGCTCGGCCGCGACCTTTCCCTGGGCCAGCCACGCCCTGTGGTTCTACAGCCAGATGGTCCGCTGGGGGCAGACCCCCCTGTCGGCCGAGGGCATCGCCATTGCCCGGCGGACCTACCGGCCCGATCTCTACCGGGCGGCGCTCAAGGGCACCGCCCTGGCCCTGCCTTCGGCCAGCATGAAGGTCGAGGGCGCGCTCGACCGGCCGACCCCGGTGGCCTCGTCCACCGGCACGCTGGTACTCGGTCCGGACGGGTTCTTCGACGGCCGCCGCTTCGATCCGGACCAGTTCGAGGCCTATCTGGGCGGCTTCGCGATCCATTCCATGAACGGCCCCGCCGCGGTTGCCCAGGCCGAAACGGACTGACCCCGATCCGCCGCAAATGCCGCCTATTTATTAGGCATTGTGCACAGCGACAGATTGTACAGGCTATATTTTAAGCACGCCAGACCACGCCGCAATTTTCCCGAAACCCAATCAACTCATTGTAATAACTCCGCTATTCGAAGATCCATGGACTTGGCACGAAACCTGCTGAGATAGCAACACGCCGAACCAAAGACGGTTCGGAAACATGACCCGCCGCAGGGTCATCAGCGACGCCGCTGACCTTCTGCCATTCCCGCCTTTGAGGTGGATGGCGCTGGTTCAGCGGCATTTTTTTTGCCCGCGGCGACGCGGGGTGGCGGCCTGGCCAGGGGGTCCGGTCGCCGAACGGGGCGGGCCGCGGCGCGGCACCTGCTGGAAGGGACGAGAATGGCTGAGCACGGGAATTTCGACGGGGGTCTGACGCGGCGGCGCCTGCTCGGCGCGGCCTCGGCCCTGGCGCTGTCGGCGGGCCTGGGGCTCGGCCTGCGCCGGGCGCGGGCGACGGCGGCGCCGTTGGCGGTGGAGAAGGACCAATTGACCTTTGGCTTCATCAAGCTGACCGACATGGCGCCCCTGGCGGTGGCCAAGGAGCTCGGCTATTTCGAGGATGAAGGGCTCTATGTCACCCTGGAGCCCCAGGCCAACTGGAAAGTGCTGCTGGACCGGGTCATCACCGGCGAACTCGACGGCGCTCACATGCTGGCCGGCCAGCCCCTGGGCGCCACCATCGGCTTCGGCACCCAGGCCCATATCATCACGCCCTTCTCGATGGACCTGAACGGCAACGGCATCACCGTCTCGAACGCCGTGTGGGCGATGATGAAGCCCCATATCCCGGTCGGCGCGGACGGCAAGCCGATCCACCCGATCAAGGCGGACTACCTCAAGCCCGTCGTCGAAAGCTTCAAGGCCGAGGGCAAGCCCTTCAACATGGGCATGGTGTTCCCGGTCTCGACCCACAATTACGAGCTGCGCTATTGGCTGGCCGCCGGCGGCATCCGCCCCGGCTATTATTCGCCGACCGACATCAGCGGCCAGATCAAGGCCGACGCCCTGCTCTCGGTGACCCCGCCGCCGCAAATGCCCGCCACCCTTGAGGCCGGCACGATCTACGGCTATTGCGTGGGCGAGCCGTGGAACCAGCAGGCGGTGTTCAAGGGCATCGGCGTACCGGTGATCACCGATTACGAGATCTGGAAGAACAATCCGGAAAAAGTCTTCGGCATGACCGCCGCTTTCGCCGAGAACAACCCCAACACCACCCTGGCCATTACCAAGGCGCTGATCCGCGCCGCGATCTGGCTCGACGAGAACGACAATGCCAACCGTCCGGCGGCGGTGAAGATCCTGGCCAAGTCGGAATATGTCGGGGCCGATGCCGAGGTCATCGCCAACTCCATGGTCGGCACCTTCGAATACGAGAAGGGCGACAAGCGCCCGGTGCCCGACTTCAACGTCTTTTTCCGCTATTTCGCGACCTATCCCTATTACTCGGATGCGGTCTGGTACCTCACCCAGATGCGCCGCTGGGGCCAGATCGCCGACGCCCGCGACGACGCCTGGTACGCCGAGACGGCCAAGAATGTCTATCGCCCCGACCTCTATCTGGCGGCCGCCCGCCTGCTGGTCGAGGACGGCCTGGCCCAGGAGGCCGACTTCCCCTGGTCGAGCGACGGCTACCGCACCCCCCAGACCGAGTTCATCGACAACATCACCTATGACGGGCGCCAGCCCAACGCCTATCTCGAACGCTTCCCGATCGGTCTGAAGGGCACGCAGAAAGTGGTCGGCACCGACGTGGTGGAGGGGTGACCCGGGCGCCGGCCGGGCCCCCGACGGGCCCGGCCGTCCTGTCGAACGGCGCCGGCAACGGTCGCCAAGCAGCTTGTGATGGAGTGTCATGATAACCGCCAGCGACTTTGCCGAAACCGCCCTGGACGCCCGCGCCGCCAAGCGCGCCGCCCGACGGGAGAAGCTGTTTCTTGCCATCAACCGGGTCGCCGCCCCCCTGGGCGTGCTTGGCCTGGGCTGGCTGGTGCCCCTGCTCAAGATCGCGGCCGGCGACAATCCGCGGGTGCAGGGCCGGGAACTGTGGCGCCGCGCGGGCATCCCGCTGATCGGCATCGCGGTATTCGTGGCCGCCTGGGCGGTTCTGGCGCCCCAGGTCAATACCTCGCTGGGCGCCATCCCGGGGCCTGTCCAGGTCTGGGACCAGACGGTTCACCTCTACCAGGACCATGTCGCCGAGCGGGCCAAGGAAGTCGCCTTCTATGACCGGCTGGCCGCGCGCAACGCCGACCTGGCTGCCGCCGGCAAGACCGACCTGGTCAAGTGGCGCCCCTATACCGGCAAGCCGACCTATTTCGATCAGATCGTCACCAGCCTGGTGACGGTCGGCCTGGGCTTTGCCATTGCCACCCTGCTGGCGGTGCCCCTGGGCATTGTGTGCGGGCTGTCGGGCACCGTCAGCGGCGCCCTCAACCCGCTGATCCAGATCTTCAAGCCGGTATCGCCCCTGGCCTGGCTGCCGATCGTCACCATGATCGTCTCGGCGCTCTATCTCGAGCCGCTGGACTGGCTGCCCAAGTCGCTGGTGGTTTCGGCGATCACCGTCACCTTGTGTTCGCTGTGGCCGACCCTGATCAACACCGCCCTGGGCGTCGCCTCGATCGACAAGGACCTGGTCAATGTCGGGCGGGTGCTGCAACTGTCGACCACCCGCACCATCACCAAGCTGGTGCTGCCCTCGGCGCTGCCGCTGATCTTTACCGGCCTGCGCCTGTCCCTGGGGGTGGGCTGGATGGTGCTGATCGCGGCCGAGATGCTGGCCCAGAACCCGGGCCTGGGCAAATTCGTCTGGGACGAGTTCCAGAACGGCTCGTCCGACTCGCTCGCCCGCATCATCGTCGCCGTGCTGACCATCGGCATTGTCGGCTTCCTGCTCGACCGGCTGATGCTGGCCCTGCAGAGCGCCTTCACCTTCTCGTCAACCCGTTGAGGAGGCAGCCATGGCATTTCTCGAACTGAGCGGCGTGTCCAAGAGCTACGGCCTGGGGGCCAACCGCAACCCGGTCCTGGATCACATCGACCTGACCGTCGAGGAAGGGGAATTCGTCGCCATTGTGGGCTTTTCCGGGTCGGGCAAGACCACCCTGATCTCCGCCATTGCCGGGCTGGTCATCCCGGATTCCGGCACCATCACCCTGGCCGGCAAGGCGATTGTGGGGCCAGGCCCCGACCGCGGCGTGGTCTTTCAGAGCTATTCCCTGATGCCCTGGCTGACCGTCGAGGGCAATATCGCCCTGGCGGTGAACGAGGTGTTCGCCCGGGAGAGCCGGCGCGAACGCGCCCAGCGGGTAACCCGGGCGATCACCATGGTCGGCCTGTCCCACGCCCGCGACCGCCGGCCCGCCGAATTGTCCGGCGGCATGCGCCAGCGGGTCGCGGTCGCCCGCGCCCTGGCGACCAGCCCCAAGATGCTGCTGCTCGACGAGCCGCTGTCGGCCCTCGACGCCCTGACCCGGGCCAAGCTGCAGCACGAGATCGAACGGCTGTGGGAGGAGGATCGCAAGACGGTCATCCTGATCACCAACGACGTCGACGAAGCGATCCTCCTGGCCGACCGGATCATTCCCCTCACCCCCGGCCCCAACGCCACCCTGGGCCCGGCCTTCCCGGTCGCCCTGCCGCGCCCGCGCGACCGCACCACGATCAATACCGACCCGGCCTTCAAGCGCCTGCGGGCCGAGGTCACCCAATATCTGATGGCCATGGGCCTGGAGCGGCAAAGCGCCGGCGACGATACCCGCCCGGCCCCGACCGTGGTGCCGATCACCCAGGCCGCAGGGCGCGCCCCGAACGGGCCGCCGGCGGCCTATCGCGAGGCCGCCAAGTCGATCCTGCGGACGAAATATGTCGAGTTCTCCCAGGTCCATAAGGTCTATCCGACCGCCAAGGGGCCGCTGACCGTGGTCGACAGCTTCGACCTGAAGATGGACAAGGGCGAATTCATCACCCTGATCGGCCATTCCGGCTGCGGCAAGTCGACCGTGCTGTCGATGGCCGCGGGACTGAACGACATCAGCTATGGCGGCATCATCCTCGACAGCAAGGAGGTGGTCGGCGCCGGTCCGGACCGGGCCGTAGTGTTCCAGTCGCCGTCCCTGATGCCCTGGCTGACCGCCCGGGAGAACGTCGCCCTCGGGGTCGACCGGGTCTATCCCCATGCCAGCACCGCCGAACGGCGCGACGTGGTCGAGTATTACCTGGAACGGGTCGGCCTGGGCGACGCCATGCACCGCTACGCCGCCGACCTGTCCAACGGCATGAGGCAGCGGGTCGGCATCGCCCGGGCCTTCGCCCTGTCGCCCAAGCTGCTTCTGCTGGACGAGCCCTTCGGGATGCTCGACAGCCTGACTCGCTGGGAGCTTCAGGAGGTCCTGATGGAGGTCTGGGCGCGCACCCGGGTGACCGCCATCTGCGTCACCCATGATGTCGACGAGGCGATCCTTCTGGCCGACCGGGTGGTGATGATGACCAACGGCCCCAACGCCCGGATCGGCAACATCATGCAGGTCGATATTCCACGGCCGCGGACCCGCAAGGCCCTGCTGGAACACCCCGACTACTACACCTATCGGGCGGAACTGCTGGCCTTCCTCGATGCCTATGAGCACGGGGCGCAGGCGCCGGCCAAAGCCGCGCCGGGGACCCCGGCGCTGTCCACCCAGGTCGCGTGATGACCGGCGCAGCCCAGCGGCCGCCGCCGACGCGGAGCGCCCGATGACCGCCCGCCTGGTCGTGGTCGGCAATGGCATGGCGGCGGGCCGGATGCTGGAGCATCTGGTCGCCGCGGCGCCGGCTGCCTTTGCCGTCACCGTGTTCAACGCCGAGCCGCGGGTGAATTACGACCGCATCCTGCTGTCGCCCGTGCTGGCGGGCGAGAAGCACTATCCCGACATCGTGATCCATGACGACGCCTGGTATGCCCGGCATGACATCACCCTGCGCAAGGCCTGCCCGGTCACCGCGATCGACCGGGCGGCGCGCACCGTCACCGGGGCCGACGGCTCGGTAACCCCATACGACGTCCTGGTCCTGGCCACCGGCTCCAGCCCGATCGTCCTGCCGGTACCGGGGCACGACCTGCCGGGGGTGATCGCCTATCGCGACCTGGACGACGTGGCGGCAATGATCGCCGCGGCGGAAAGCGGCGGCCGGGCCGTGGTCATCGGCGGCGGTCTGCTGGGCCTGGAGGCAGCCGCCGGGCTTCGGGCCCGGGGCATGGCGGTGACGGTCGTCCATCTGATGCCGACCCTGATGGAACGCCAGCTCGACCCGGCGGCCGGACGCCTGCTGGAACGGGCGATCCGCGGCCGGGGCATCGCGGTGGTGACCGGCGCCACCACCGCCGCCATTCTGGGCGACCGCCATGTCACCGGGGTGCGCCTGGCCGATGGCCGCGACCTGCCGGCCGATCTGGTGGTGATGGCGGTCGGCATCCGGCCCCACGCCGCGCTGGCCAAGGCGGCCGGCCTGGCGGTCGCCCGAGGCATCCAGGTCGATGACGGCCTGGCCACCAGCGACCGCGATATTTTTGCCCTGGGCGAATGCGTCGAGCATCGCGGCCAGTGCTATGGCCTGGTCGCCCCGCTCTACGAGATGGCGGCGGTGCTGGCGGCCCGCCTGGCCGGCGACACCACGGCCGCCTATCGCGGCTCGGTCACCGCCACCCGCCTGAAGGTGACCGGCATCGACCTCTACTCGGCCGGCGACTTTGCCGCGACGCCGGGACGCGACGCCATTGTGCTGCAACACAATGCCGCCGGGACCTATCAGCGCCTGGTGCTCGAAGGCGACCGCATCGTCGGCGTCGTGCTGTATGGGGACGTCGCCGATGGCGGCTGGTTCTTCGAATTGCTGCGCGAGGGGCGGTCGGTCGCGGCATTGCGCGACACCCTGATCTTCGGCCGCCGCTTCGTCGATACCGCCCGCCCCGACCCCCTTGAGTCGGTCGCCGCCGGCCCGGCCATGTCCGCCCCCGCGACCGAGGCCGCCCAATGACCCAGGCGGCGGCGCAAAGCACAACACGCACCACCTGCCCCTATTGCGGGGTCGGCTGCGGCGTCCTGGCGACCATGGCCGACGACGGCGCGGTCAGCGTCGCCGGCGATCCCGACCATCCGGCAAATTTCGGCCGGCTGTGCTCGAAAGGCGCCGCCCTGGCCGAGACCATCGGCCTGGAGGGCCGCCTGCTGCACCCCGTGATCGACGGCGAACCGGCAAGCTGGCCGGCCGCCCTCGACCGCGTGGCCACCGGCTTCAGCCGCACCATCGCGCGGCACGGCCCGGATTCCGTTGCCTTTTACGTCTCGGGCCAGTTGCTGACCGAGGATTATTACGTCGCCAACAAACTGATGAAGGGCTTCATCGGCTCGGCCAATATCGACACGAATTCGCGCCTGTGCATGGCCTCGTCGGTGGCCGGCCACCGCCGCGCCTTCGGCAGCGATACCGTCCCCGGCACCTACGAGGACCTCGAGCTTGCCGATCTGGTGGTTCTGGTCGGGAGCAATCTGGCCTGGTGCCACCCCGTGCTGTTCCAGCGGCTGATGGCCGCCCGTGCCGCCCGGCCGGAGATGCGCATCGTGGCGATCGACCCCCGCCGCACGGTCACGGCCGATGCCGCCGATCTTCACCTGGCCCTGCGGCCGGGCTCCGACGTCGCCCTGTTCAACGGCCTGCTCGCCCGGCTGGAGCGGGACGGCCGGGTCGACCAGGCTTTCGTCGCCAATCACACCACGGGCTTTGCCGAGGCACTCGCCGCAGCCCGGATTGGCGGGACGGCCGGCATTGCGCGGGTGACCGGCCTCGCCCCGGCCGCGATCGAGGCGTTCTACCGCCTGGCCTCGGCCACCGCCAAACTGGTCACGGTGTTCAGCCAGGGGGTCAACCAGTCGACCGCCGGCACCGACAAGGTCAATGCGATCATCAATTGCCACCTGGCAACCGGGCGGATCGGGCACCCCGGCATGGGGCCTTTTTCGGTGACCGGACAGCCCAACGCCATGGGCGGGCGCGAGGTCGGCGGCCTGGCCAACCAGTTGGCCGCCCATCTCGACCTCGACAGCGATGACGACCGCGATCTGGTGCGCGCCTTCTGGCAGGCCCCGCGGATGGCCGCGCAGCCCGGGCTCAAGGCGGTCGAGCTGTTCGAGGCCGTGG
>JAJFJE010000433.1 GCA_021774355.1 Alphaproteobacteria bacterium | reverse complement strand
CCCTTCGGCAACGACCGGTGCCGCCTCGGCCGGGGCCGGCGGAGGCGCCGTGCTGGCGGCCGCGATGGGCTCGGCCGCCATGGGCTCGGCCGGTGCGGCCTGGACCGGTGCGGCCGGGGCCGGCATCGCGGCCGTCTTTTCGGCCGCCGCCTGCTCGGCAGCGGCCTTGTCCGCCGCAGCCTGTCGGGCGGCAGCCTGTTCTGCAGCGGCCTGGTCCGCCGCCGCCTGTTCGGCGGCAGCCTGCTCGGCCGCGGCCTGTTCCGCCGCCGCCTGGTCGACAGCGGGGGCCGCCGCGTCCAGGGGGGCCGGTTCCGCCGCCGGGGTCGGCTCGGCCGAAGCCTCGGCCATCGGAGCTGGCTCCGGGGTCGGCTCTGCCGCCGCCGAGTCAGCCGTCGGTTCGGCCTCGGGCGGCGTCTCCGCGACCGGCTGGGCTTCTGGCGGCGGGCCGTCGGCCGCGGGTGGCGCTGCCGCCACGACGTCGCCCCCATAGGGGTCCGTCGTGTAGGTGAAGCGGTAATAGACCAATCCGGCGAGGATCAGCAGGAGTGCGGCAATAAGCCAGGGGATCGGATCTTTCATGGTTAACCATTCTCAGTCAGGAGTGGAGCCACGTCTACGAGTCGGTGTCACCGACTCGGTGATGAATAGGTTGCAGACTGAGGAGATATCGAGCGATCGCATGGCGGTCCGCGTCGCTGAGTTGTGATGTCCCCCGCTCGACAACCTCGGCCATGGAGCCCTGGATATTGTCGAAGTCCGGCTTGGTGCCGGACGCCAGAAGCTCGACCAATTCGTCTTCCGTCCAGGAGCCGATACCCGTCTCCTTGTCCGGCGTAATGTTTGGCACTTTTTCCCCCTCTGGCCCGTCCGTTGTCCCGGCTAGGGCCAGTCCCACCATTGTTCCACCCAAAGCATTACGCGGGGTATGGCACTCACCGCAATGGCCGAGTGCGGTTACCAGATACGCGCCGCGCATAATCTCGGCGGTGGCGCCGTCGCGCGGCCGGAATCGCCGGTCCCTGAAAAACAGGCCGCGCCATCCGGCCTGCAGCGGCCGCAGGCTGAACGGCAGGCTCAGGTCATGCGGCTTGTTGGCTTGGGCCACCGGCGGCAGGGAGGCCAGATAGGCCTTGATGGCCAGGGCATCCGCCTCGCTTATCCGGGTGTAGCTGGGATAGGGAAAGACCGGGAACAGATAGTTACCGTCCGGGTCGCGGCCGTGCCACAGCGCGTTCAGAAAATCCCCGTCCGACCAGCGGCCGATGCCGGTCTCGGGATCGGCGGTGATGTTCGGGGAATAGAAGGTCCCGAACGGCGTCGGCAGCGCCCGGCCGCCGGCATAGGGCGCGCCGTCCTTGGCGGTATGACAGCCGGCGCAGCCCGCGGCGGCGGCAAGATAGGCACCCGCCGCGATACGCCCGTCGGCGCGCCCGTCGCCCGGCCGGGCGACGGCAAGGACCGCCAGGGCGACGGCAAGGGCGGCCGTCCGGCGGACCGGGGCCGAACCCGCGCCGCCACGCCCCCTGGCCTGTCGCCTCGCCCCGCCCCGAAGCACCGGATGACCGCCGTTACTTTTCCGGGCCGCGGAAGGCCTTGTGGCAGCCGCCGCAGGCCGGACCGGTGGCCTCGACCGCGGCCGCCAGGGCGGCGGCGTCGCCGCCATCGGCCGCGCTGACCAGGCCGGCCGCAGCCGCCCGGAACGCATTGATTTTTTCTTTCCAGCCGTCCGGGTCGGACCAGATGGCCGGCAGGGCCCGGCTCTTCTCGCTCGGCTCGCCGGCGGGAAACAGGTCGGGCAGGCCCTGGGCAAAGGCCTCGACCGCATGGGCGGCGGCCTTGGCCTCATCGGTCACCGTGCCGGCCTTGGCCGCGGCGCTCAATGCCTTCAGACCGCCGCCGGCCTGCTTCATCGCCGCTTCCCGACGCTCGTATTGCTCGTCCGGCGTCGCCGCCATGGCGGTGGCCGCCACCAGCAGCGCGAACCCCGCAACCACAAGCCGCGGTAGGTGACCGTTAACCAAAGCCATGTTAATCCTCCGCCATGAACATCGATTATAAGACAGACCGTCGTTCCGCCGCCGAACTCTATCGCAAAGCGCCATTCCCGACCAAGCCTCTGCGGTGCATTGCAACACAAAATAAATCCGGGGGCGGGCAATGACCGCGGTCACCAGTGTCTGTGTGTTCTGTGGCGCCTCGACCCCGTCTGACCGCCGTTTTACCGATGCCGCGGCCGAAGTCGGACGGCGCCTCGCCCTGGCCGGGATCAACCTGGTCTATGGCGGCGGCGGCCTGGGACTGATGGGCATTGTCGCGCGGGAGGCCAAACGGGCCGGCGGGCGGGTCACCGGAATCATGCCCAGCTTCCTGACCCAGATCGAACCCCCGGTCCCGGGCCTCGACGAACTGATCGAGGTGCCCACCATGCACGAGCGCAAGGCGCTGATGTTCGCCCGCTCGGACGCCTTCCTGGTCCTGCCCGGCGGCATCGGCACCATCGACGAGACCATCGAGATCACCACCTGGAAACAATTGGGCCTGCACCACAAGCCGATCCTGCTGGTCGACATTGCCGGCTATTGGCAGCCCCTGCTGGCCCTCCTCGACCACATCGTCGAGCGCGGCTTCGCCCGCCCGGCGACCCGCCACCTGGTCGATATCGTGGACGGGGTCGACGATATCCTGCCCGCCCTGCGCCGGATCGCGGCCGAGCCGCGCCAGCCCGAGATCGGCGCCGTCGTGTAACGCCGCTCCCGACCAATTGGGGGGCTTTAACGGGCTGCCGTCCTGTGTATCTTGTGCAGCGCGGCGAACGGCGCGCAGTCAGTCGAGGGGATTTCCACATGGTCACGAAGATCAAGGTCGCCAATCCGGTGGTCGAGTTGGACGGCGACGAGATGACCCGGATTATCTGGGCTTTCATCAAGGACAAGCTGATCCTGCCCTATCTTGATCTGCCGATCCGCTACTACGATCTGGGGATCGAGGCCCGCGACCAGACCGCCGACCAGATCACCGTCGACGCGGCCAATGCGATCAAGGAGGTCGGCGTCGGCATCAAATGCGCGACCATTACGCCCGACGAGGCGCGGGTCGAGGAATTCAAGCTGAAGAAGATGTGGAAGTCGCCCAACGGCACCATCCGCAACATTCTGGGCGGCGTCATCTTCCGCGAGCCGATCATCTGCAAGAACGTGCCGCGCCTGGTGCCCGGCTGGACCAAGCCGATCGTGGTCGGGCGCCATGCCTTCGGCGACCAGTACCGCGCGACCGATTTCCGCGTCCCGGGCAAGGGCAAGCTGACCATCAAATTCGTCGGCGAGGACGGCACCACCTTCGAACACGAGGTTTTCGACTTCCCCAGTTCGGGGGTCGCCATGGCCATGTATAACCTCGACGATTCGATCCGGGACTTTGCCCGTGCATCGATGAATTTCGGCCTGTCGCGCGGCTATCCGGTCTATCTCTCGACCAAGAACACGATCCTCAAGGCCTATGACGGCCGCTTCAAGGACCTGTTCCAGGAGGTCTACGAGGCCGAGTTCAAGAGCCTTTTCCAGGCCGCCGGCATCGTCTACGAACACCGCCTGATCGACGACATGGTGGCCTCTGCCCTGAAATGGGAAGGCGGCTATGTCTGGGCCTGCAAGAATTACGACGGCGACGTGCAGTCGGACACGGTGGCCCAGGGCTTCGGCTCGCTCGGCCTGATGACCTCGGTCCTGCTCTCGCCCGACGGCTCGATCGTCGAGGCCGAGGCCGCCCACGGCACGGTGACCCGTCACTATCGCGACCACCAGAAGGGCAAGGCGACCTCGACCAACCCCATCGCCTCGATCTTCGCATGGTCTCGCGGCCTCCTGCACCGGGCCAAGCTCGACCATAATGATGATCTCAAGAGCTTCGCCGAAGCCCTTGAAAAGGTTTGCGTCGATACGGTCGAA
Organism: Alphaproteobacteria bacterium; assembly: GCA_021774355.1. Lineage (GTDB taxonomy): Bacteria > Pseudomonadota > Alphaproteobacteria > Zavarziniales > Zavarziniaceae > JAJFJE01. The sequence continues at coordinate 6,477 of JAJFJE010000433.1, read as the reverse complement.
AGCGGCGAGATGACGAAGGACCTGGCGCTCCTGATCAGCCCCGATCATCCCTGGCTGACGACCCAGGGCTTCCTCGACGCCCTGGACCGGAACCTGCAGAAGGCCCTGGCCTGAGCCCCACGGCCGCCGCCGGCCACCCCGCACGGGGGTGGCGGCGGAGGCAGCGGCGCCGACCGGCATGATCACCGATCCCTGGTTCTACGCCGTGGCGATCCCCGCGGTGCTGATCGTCGGCATTTCCAAAGGCGGGCTTGCCGGCGGCCTGGGCGTGGTCGGCGTGCCGCTGATGGCGCTGGCGGTGCCGCCCCTGCAGGCGGCGGCGGTGCTGCTGCCGGTGCTGATGGTCATGGACCTGCAGGGCGTCTGGGAATATCGCCGGGACTGGGACCGCCGCAACATCATCCTGCTGATTCCGGGCGCCCTGCTCGGCATCGTCCTGGGGGCGCTGACCGCCCGCTTCGTCAGCGACGACCTGGTGCGCATCCTGGTCGGCCTGACCGCCGTGGTCTTTACCGTGCTGTTCTGGGTCAAGCCGGCGCCGCCCGCCGGTGCCGCACGGGGTCCGGTCAGCGGCACCCTGTGGGGCTTCGTCGCCGGCTATACCTCGTTCCTTGCCCATGCCGGCGGGCCGCCCATCCAGGTTCATCTGCTGCCGCAACGGCTGGACAAGCGCGCCTATGTGGCAACCACGACGATCTTCTTCTTCGTCGTCAACCTGGCCAAGCTGCCGCCCTATCTGCTGGTCGGTACGCTCGACCGGTCGGCCCTGCTGACCGCCCTTGTCCTGTTGCCCCTTGCCCCGATCGGCATGCGCATCGGCTTCTGGATTGTCCGCAGCTTGCCCACCGAGCCGTTTTACAAACTCTGCTATGTGTTGGTTTTAATAACCGGGATCAAATTGCTGTGGGACGGGTTCGGTTTGGGATGATCATTCAAACCGATAGGTGGCGCTGATGGCCAAACGCTGGCCCTGGATCCTCGGCGGCGTTGCCGTGCTGGGCCTCGGCGCCTGGCTGCTGTGGCCGGGCGGCGGGGCTCCCGCCTATGTCACCATGGCGGTGCAACGGACCACCCTGACCGTGACGGTCAACGCCACCGGAACCCTGGAGCCGGTCGACGAGGTCGAGATCGGCGCCGACTACAATTCCCACGTCACCAAGGGCCAGATCCTGGCCCGGCTGGACACCGCTCTGCTGGAAGCCAAGGTCAAGCAGTCGGCGGCCAATCGCGACGCCGCCCGGGCCGGCATCGCCGAGGCCCAGGCCGCCCTGACCCTGGCCCAGGCCAAGGCGCGGCGCACCGCGGTCCTGGTCGAACGCAAATTCGTCTCGGCCCAGGACAATGAAGTCAACCAGGCCGAAGTCGCCCGCACCGCCGCGGCGCTGCAGGCCGCCGAGGCCCAAGCCGCGGTCGCCGAGGCCGTCCTCGCGTCCGATGTCTCCAATCTCGACAAGGCGACGATCCGCTCGCCGGTCGACGGCATCGTCATCTCCCGTGCGGTCGAGCTGGGCCAGACCATCGTTGCCGCCCTGCAGACTCCGGTGCTGTTCACCGTCGCCCGGGACCTGACCGCCATGGAGCTTCATCTTGATGTCGACGAGGCCGATATTGGCCTGGTCGCGGACGGCCAGGAGGCGCGCTTCTCGGTCGATGCCTACCCGACCCGGCGCTTCGACGCCACCCTCACCTCGGTCCGCCTGGCGCCCAAGACCGACCAGGGCGTCGTGACCTATCAGGTTCTGGCCCGGGTCGCCAATCCCGATCTGGCGCTGCGACCCGGCATGACGGCGACCGCCGACATTACCACCCGCACCCTGCCCGACGCCCTGCTGGTGCCCAATGGCGCGCTGCGTTTCACGCCGCCCAATGTCGACCGCAACGGCCTCGCCACCCTGCCCCCAGACCAGGGCCGCCTGTGGCTGGAGCGCGACGGCCGGGCGGTTCCGCTGGTCGTCGGCCTGGGCCTCAGCGACGGCCGCGCCACCGCCGTCACCACCGACCAGTTGAAACCGGGCGAACGGGTGATCACCGATGTCGCCCGGACGGACCATGCCGGGCCATGACCACCCTGATCGCGCTTGAGCATCTGCGCAAGGTCTATGGCAGCGGCGAGACCCAGGTCGTGGCGCTCGACGATATCAGCCTGGCAATCGACCATGGCGAATTCGTCGCCGTGATGGGGCCGTCCGGTTCGGGCAAATCCACCGCCATGAACATCATCGGCTGCCTGGACACCCCGACCGCCGGAACCTACCGGTTCGACGGCCGCGAGGTGACCACCCTCGACCGCGACGCCCGGGCCCTGCTCCGCCGCGGCCAGATCGGCTTCGTCTTCCAGGGCTTCAACCTGCTAAAGCGGACCACGGCCCTGGAGAATGTCGAACTGCCCCTGGTCTATCGGGGCGTGGCCCGGGCCGAGCGGCGGCGCCTCGCCCGGGACGCCCTGGCCAAGGTCGGCCTGGAAGGGCGCGAAGGGCACAGCCAGGCAGAACTGTCCGGCGGCCAGCAGCAGCGCGTGGCCATCGCCCGGGCCATTGTCACCGCCCCCGCCCTGTTGCTCGCCGACGAGCCGACGGGCAATCTGGACAGCGAGCGCAGCCGGGACATCATGACCCTGCTGGCCGGCCTGAACCGGGACGCCGGGATCACCATCGTGATGGTCACCCACGAGCCGGACATGGCGGCTTTCGCCCGCCGCCGGGTGCGTTTCCTCGACGGCCGCATCCTGGCCGACGAAAGGCTGGCCTCGTGATCGGCGCGGCCGCGGTCCTGCGCATGGCCCTGGTCGAGCTGGGGCGCAACCCCATGCGTTCCGGCCTGACCACGCTCGGCATCGTCATCGGCATTGCCGCGGTGATCGCCCTGGTGACCCTCGGCCAGGGGGCAAGCGCCAGCATCACCAACACCATTTCCGGCCTGGGCCGCAACCTGGTCATCGTCTCGCCCGGCAATGCCCGCCAGGGCGGGCCGCCCCAGGCGGCCGCGCCGTTCAAGCTGGGCGACCTGCGGGCAATCGAGCGCGAGGTTTCGGGCATCGCGGCCATGGCCGGGGTCGGCATCCTGGCGGTCAACGCCGTCCTCGGCAATGCCAGCTATGCCACCAGCGCCTTCGGCTCGGAACTGTCCTACCTGGCCGTGCGCGAATGGCCGCTGTCCGCCGGCCGGGTCTTCGACGAAGGCGAAATGCGCAGCGGCAAGGCGGTGTGCATCATCGGCCAGACCCTGGTGCGCGAGTTGTTCGGCGCCCAGGACCCGCTGGGCGTGGCGATCCGGGTCGGCGGCACCTCGTGCCAGGTGATCGGCGTGCTGTCGCCCAAGGGCCAGTCGATCGTCGGCCAGGACCAGGACAATGTGGTGCTGCTGCCCCTCACCACGTTCCAGCGGCGCCTGGCCGGCAATACCGACATCAGCACCATCATGGTCTCCGCCGCCTCGCCCGACCTGACCACCAAGGTCCAGGAGGATATCCGCTCCCTGCTCCACGAGCGCCGGCGCGTCCCGCCCGGCAAGCAGGATGATTTCCAGGTCAACGACCTGTCCGAGATCGCCACCATTGTCGGCGGCGTCACGGTCATCCTGACCGCCCTGCTCGGCGCCATCGCCGCCATCAGCTTGCTGGTCGGCGGCATCGGCATCATGAACATCATGCTGGTCTCGGTCACCGAGCGGACCCGGGAGATCGGCATCCGCCTTGCCATCGGCGCCCTGGAACGGGAGGTGCTGGCCCAGTTCCTGGCCGAAGCCGTCCTGTTGTCCCTGATCGGCGGGCTGATCGGGGTCGCCCTGGGGCTCGGCCTGTCCTATGCCGGAACGCGGGTCCTCGCCCTGCCCTTCATCGTCGATCCCCTGGTGGTCGCCGGCGCCGCCCTGTTCTCCGGCCTGGTCGGCGTCGGCTTCGGCTTCTTTCCGGCCCGCCGCGCGGCCCGCATGGACCCGATTGAAGCCCTGCGCCATGAATGACCGGATGATATCGCCGCCCACCGGCGCAGCCCCGTACCGACCGACCGGGAGACCATCATGACCATTCGCTTCGACAATCGCGTCGCCATCGTCACCGGGGCCGGCGGCGGGCTGGGCCGCAGCCATGCCCTGGCCCTGGCCGCCCGCGGCGCGCGGGTGGTGGTCAACGACCTGGGCGGCACCCTGGACGGCACCGGGACTGGCGTGGGGCAGGCGGGCGGCGCCGCCCGGCGGGTGGTCGAGGAGATCGTCGCGGCGGGCGGCACGGCCGTCGCCGATAGCCATTCCGTCGCCGATTCCGACGGCGCGGCCGCCCTGGTCGAAACCGCCGTGTCACGCTATGGCCGGCTCGATATCGTGGTCAACAACGCCGGCATCCTGCGCGACAAGAGCTTCGGCAAGATGGACCCGGGCGATTTCGCCTCGGTGGTCGATGTCCACCTGCTGGGCTCGGCCCATGTCACCCGGGCGGCCTGGCCCTATCTCCAGGCCGCGCGCTACGGCCGGGTGGTGATGACGACCTCGGCCGCCGGCCTCTACGGCAATTTCGGCCAGGCCAATTACGGCGCCGCCAAGCTGGGGCTGGTCGGCCTGATGAACACCCTGAAGATCGAGGGGCAGAAAAGCGATATCCGGGTCAACACCATCGCCCCGGTGGCCGCCACCCGGATGACCGAGACGATCCTGCCGCCGGCGATCCTGGAACGCCTGCAGCCCGCCCCGGTGACCGCGGCGGTGCTGTTCCTGGTCTCGGACGACGCGCCCAACGGCGCCATCCTGGCCGCCGGTGCGGGCTATTTCGCCAAGGTGGAGATCGTCGAGGCGGCCGGCATCCAGCTGGGCGACCAGGCGAGTTGCGACGATGTCGCCCGCCATTGGCCGCAGATCGCCGACATGGCCGGCGCCGCCCCGTTCAACTCGGCCATGGAGGCCCTGACCCGGGTGATCACGGCGCCCCCCGCCGGCGCAGCATCGTGATGATTCCCGAGAAGTCGGTATCGCCCCCGCCGCCTTCGACAAACTGCCCGTACAGGGCCGCCGCCGCGGCACCCAGGGGCGTCGGTGCCCCGCCACCCTGGGCCAGGGTCAGGTCCTTCAGCATCATCGCGGCGGTGAAGCCGGGGGCGTAGTCGCGATTTGCCGGGCTGGCCGGGACCGGCCCCGGCACCGGGCAATAGGCGGTCAGGGACCAGCATTGGCCCGACGCCTGCGCGGCAATTTCGAACAGCTTGTCCGGGGCGAGCCCCAGCCGTTCCGCGAGCACGAAGGCCTCGCAGGTCCCGATCATCGAAATCCCCAGCAGCATGTTGTTGCAGATCTTGGCGGCCTGCCCGGCGCCCGCGGCGCCGGCATGGATCACCGCCTTGCCCATCGCCGCGAGCAGCGGCCGGGCCCTGGCGAAGCCGCCGTCGCTGCCGCCGACCATGAAGGTCAGGGACGCCGCCGCCGCCCCGGCAACGCCGCCGGAGACCGGGGCATCGACCATCTCCAGGCCGGCGTCTGCCGCCGCCGCCGAAACCGCCCGCGCCGTGGCGACGTCGATGGTCGAGCAGTCAATCACCAGGGTGCCGGGCGGTGCCGCCGCGAGAACCCCCTCCGGGCCCAGATAGACGGCGCGGACCTGGGGTCCCGCCGGCAGCATGGTGACCACCGTCGCCGCGGTGCGCGCCGCGGCGGCCGGGCTGGCGGCAGGGGCAGCGCCCGCCTCGACCAGGGCCGCCACGGCCGGCGCCGACAGGTCGTAGACGGTCAGGGCGTGGCCGGCCTTCAGGAGCGTGCGGGCCATCGGCATGCCCATATGGCCGAGGCCGATAAAAGCGACTCGGGTCATGCGTCCCTCCGTCAGGCCGGAAATGTCAGATCGCCGCCCTCAAGGGGCGCAAACAAGGCCTCGACCACGTCGGGTCGGACCTCGCTCAGCCGGGCCGGCTGCCAGCGCGGCGCGTGATCCTTGTCGATCACCACCGCCCGTACCCCTTCGAGAAAATCGGCCGTGCGGCAGAGCCGGCAGGCCAGGCGATATTCCATGACCATGCAGGCCTCGAAATCCAGGGTCGCACCCTGTCGCAACTGGCGGGCCGTCACCGCCAGGGCAGTCGGCGATTTCTGGCGCAGCACTTCGAGCTGTTCGTGGGCCCAGGGCGAACCGTCGGCGGCCAGCGCCGCCACGATCGCCTCCACAGAATCGTCGGCAAACAGGCGGTCGACCTGCTGCCGGTCGAGACCCGGCGCCGCCGGCGGCGCGACCGCGGCGCCCAAGGCCGCCTCGACCGCGGCGCCGGCCGCCAGGCGGTCGATGACCTCCTGATGGCGGTCGCCCGGCAGATAGTGGGTGGCGATCCCGCTCGCCAGGCACGCCGCCCCGCCCAGGCGGGCGCCGGTCAGCCCCAGCCACCAGCCCAGCCGGCCCGGCAGGCGCGGCAGGACATAACTGCCACCGACATCGGGAAACAGGCCGATCCCGGTTTCAGGCATGGCGAAGACCATGCCGGCGCCGGCGACACGATGGCTGCCATG
>JAJFJE010000432.1 GCA_021774355.1 Alphaproteobacteria bacterium | reverse complement strand
GGCGTCCTCGATGCGCTTGGCGATGTCGCTCGCGCCGCCCCAGGACGAGTCGGCGACGACGAAGGTGCGGGCCCGCAGCATGCCCTCCTTGCGGTAGGCGTGCGTGCGCCCCGTCGTGGCGACGAGCTCGTTGGGCCCGCTGACGATGTCGGCCTCGACGTGGCTGCCCTCGGGGCGAATCGGGATGCCCGAGCCGTCGACCTCGATCTCGTTGCTGTAGATGACCGGCAGGGTGCCGGGGAAGAGGTCGACGACCGATTCCTGCAGGATGGTGCGCGCGACCACGCCGAGGGTCTCGAAGCAGCCCTTGGTCACGTCCATCGCCGAGCCGGATACGGTGGCGGCGCCGGCAGCCAGGCCGGCTAGGACTCCTGCACCACTGAGCGCGCCGGTGACCGAGGCCGCGCCTGCAGCGGAGCCCGAGATCGTGCCAGCGGTCGCGTTGACCAGGTCGCCAGCGAAGGTCGCCAGGCCGGCCGTGAGCCCGCCCAGGGCGCCGAGCCCCTCGAGGGCCCCGTCTGTTGTCGCTGCGCCGGCGGATGCGCCAGAGAGCGCCCCTGACGCCGAGAGGGTGCCAGCGGCCGTCGCTGCCCCGGCAGACACCCCAGCCAGGACGCCTGCGCCCTCGAGCGTGCCCGAGACCGTCGCAACGCCCGCCGCAGTGCCCGCGAGGGCTCCCAGGCCGACCAGGTTGCCAGCAGCCGTCGCGGCGCCCGCGGCAGCGCCCTCGATGGGCGCCGCGCCGTCGAGGGTGCCGGTGGCTGCAGCCGAGCCCGCCGAGGCACCAGCCATGACGCCGCCGGCGATGAGCGTGCCCGAGGCAGAGGCGACACCCGCGGCCACGCCGGCGAGGACTCCCGCGCCGACCATGGAGCCGCTACCCGTGGCTGCGCCGGCGGACGTGCCTGCCACGGCGCCGGTGCCGACCAGCGTGCCGGCGACGGTCGCTGCGCCGGCACTGCTGCCGTCGGTGTCGCCCTCGACGTCCTCGACGATGATGTAGTGGCCGAGGCGCGCCGTGCCCGCCACGGTCGTCCAGTCGATCGTCAGCGAGGTCGCGTCGCGCTCGGAGACATCGCCTTCCCAGAGGTGCGTGCCTCCGCTGGCGCTCCAGAGGTCGACCAGGATTGCAGACCGCATCGTGGCGCAGTCAGAGGCAGCCTGCCCGCCATTGGAGCGGACGAAGAAGCACGAGCTCGCAAGCTGCCTGACCTCGCACGCGCCGACCGACATCCACGACCCGCCGGCGTAGATGTTCGCGGTGATGGCCCGGCTGACCATGAACTCGATGAAGCCTGGCCGCCATCCTGTGTCGATGACCTGGTCGCCCGTCGACGTCGGGATCGCGAAGAGGTCCTCGACCTCGACCCTGCCCGTCGACGGCCGCACGGCGAGTCCGATGACAACCGGCGTCGCCGCCTTAGTCGCGCCTGGGAAGTTGATGCAATCGAAGCCGTCGGTGTCGAAGTTTGCGAGATAGGAAGAGTGCCCGCCGGTGGTCGGGACCGAACCGACGTCGTAGCGGAAGCAGATGCCCTGCAGCGTGCCGCCCCTAGAGACCGACGTTGCCTCGTCGTGCTCAGACGTCGCGGTGCAGAAGCCGCTCATGGCCGTCGGGCCGCCGAGGCCCGCCTGCATGTTGAAGTCGTCGTAGACCGTTTCGTCGGTGTCCTCAATGACATCGGTGTGCACGAAGCCGGGCTCGAAGCCGCAGCTTATAGTCGTGCTCGCGCCGCCGCCGACCTGCTGCGGCACGCGGAACGCCTTGCATTCGGTGTCGCTGCCGAAGTAGAGCTGGATGAGCAGGTCGCGCGCAGTGCCCTCGACCGTCGTGAAGTTGAGCTTGATGCCGCCGGCGACGAATGAGTCGAATGTGGCGACGATGAGCGCGGACCCATCGGACGGGTCCATGAGGTAGACGAGCGCGGTGTCGGTGCCGCGGCTAAAGGCGTTGACCGGGTCCGATCCGTCCTCTTCGCAGTGCGAACCGCAGTAGTCGTTGGTGCCGTCGGTGAAACCCCTGCTCATCGAGACGTCAAGCGCCTCGGTCGCGTCGGTCGTGGTGCGCGTGCACTCGATGACCGCGCCGACGGGAATCTCGCTGACGCCGCTGACGGTGAACGTCGCGACGCCGGTGCTCGTCGGCGTCGACTTGAGCTCTACGCGGGGATCGAACTTGAGAGCCACGGCCGTCCTCGAGGTGCCTCACCTGCAGCTCGTCGCCGACGCGCGGAGCGCCGGCGACGAGCGAGCCCGCTCAGTCCTCGGTGACGTCGATGTCGCCGATGGGGAAAGAGGGCGTGATGCCATTCGCGACGGCGAGCGACGCGGTGAGCGCTCCGCTGTAGCAGAGCTTCCCCGCTCCGCTCGAGTCAGTGCCGATCCCGAAGTGCGTGATCGTCGCGCCGGTGACGCCGCACTGAGGAAATGCGACCTCGGCCGTGTTCTCGACCAGGCTGGCCGTGCGCGTCCATCCGCCAGCGGCGCGAGCGACCGCGACGCGCGTGTAGTTGGTGTAGGCCGTCTCGTTGGTCGTCTGGTCGCCGGCCTCGCCAGGGTCGCTGGTGTGCAGCGAGACGTAGAGGCTGCCCGCGGTCGCGCTGGGCAGCAGGCCGCCCGCGTCGCCGACACCGGCGAAGGCGGTGTTGAGGAAGAAGAGGTCGAGGAATGCCGCCTCGGATACGTTGCTCTTGGACATGGGGTTACTCCGCGGAATCGGTCATGGAAAGAGGATGCGCAGCTCGGCGATGGTGACCGCGACCATGCCCCGCGGCGCCTTCTTGCTGAACCCGCCGGCAGACAGGATCTTGAGGCGGCGCTTGCCGCG
>JAJFJE010000431.1 GCA_021774355.1 Alphaproteobacteria bacterium | reverse complement strand
CCGGGCCTGATGCCGGCCCTTGCCACGGGCTTTGCTTTGGCCCTCGCCCGGGGGCTTGGCGAATATGGCTCGGTGATCTTCATCGCCGGAAACCTCCCGATGGTGTCGGAGATCGCCCCCCTGCTGATCGTGACCCGGCTGGAGGAATATGACTATGCAGGGGCATCGGCCATCGCCGTCATCCTGCTGGGCCTGTCCTTCGCCCTCCTGCTGGTCATCAACCTGCTGCAGGGCTGGGCCGCCCGGCGGGGCGCACAGGCCTGACGGGATCGCCATGACCAAACCCGGAACGCACCCCGCCGCGACCACCGAAGCACCGGCTGTGCGCCTCGCCCTGACCGGCTTGGCCCTGTGTTACCTGGGGCTGTTCCTGGCGCTGCCCCTGGCCGTGGTGTTCAGGGAAGCCCTGGGCCAGGGCACCGCCGCCTTTGTCGCGGCACTGGCCGCGCCCGACGCCCTGGCGGCGATGCGCCTGACCCTGCTGGTCGCCGCTATCGCGGTGCCGGCCAATCTGCTCTTCGGCCTTGCGGCATCGTGGCTGATCGCCAAATTCGCGTTTCCCGGCAAGCGCCTGCTGGTCACCCTGATCGACCTGCCGTTCTCGGTTTCGCCGGTGATTTCCGGCCTGGTCTATGTCCTGCTGTTCGGTGCCCAGGGGGTCCTGGGTCCGTGGCTGATCGCCCATGACGTCCAGATCGTCTTTGCCCTGCCGGGCATCGTCCTCGCCACCATCTTCGTCACCTTCCCCTTCGTCGCCCGGGAGTTGGTTCCGCTGATGGAACGCCAGGGCACTGGCGACGAGGAAGCCGCCCTGTCCCTGGGGGCGGGCGGCTGGCAGGTCTTCCGGCGGGTGACCTTGCCCAATATCCGCTGGGGCCTGCTCTACGGCGTACTGCTGTGCAACGCCCGGGCGATGGGCGAATTTGGCGCCGTCTCGGTCGTCTCCGGTCACATCCGCGGCCTGACCAACACCATGCCGCTTCATGTCGAGATCCTCTACAATGACTATAATTTCGTCGCTGCCTTCGCTGTCGCCTCGCTGCTCGCCGGGCTGGCCCTGGTTACCCTGGTCCTCAAGGCCGTTCTCGAATGGCGCCTTGGCGGCGACCACGGCGGAACGGAGCCCTGAGCCGGTGCCGCCCGTAACCATTGACGTCCAGGGCGTGGTCAAGCGGTTTGGCCAGGTCGAGGTGTTGCGCGGCATCGACCTGACCGTCGCGGCCGGGGAACTGGTGGCGCTGCTCGGCCCGTCCGGCTCGGGCAAGACCAGCCTGCTGCGGATCATCGGCGGCCTGGAGCAGGCCGACCGCGGCGTGGTGCGGTTCGACGGCCAGGACGCCGCCGCCCGCCCGGTGGGCGCGCGCGGGGTCGGCTTCGTCTTCCAGCATTACGCCCTGTTCCGCCACATGACGGTGGCGCGGAACATCGCCTTCGGCCTGGAGGTCCAGCCGCGGGCGCGGCGCCCCGACCGGGCGGCGATCCGGGAGACCGTGGCGCGGCTGCTCGCCCTGGTCCAGCTCGACGGGCTCGGCCATCGTTACCCGGGCCAGCTCTCCGGTGGCCAGCGCCAGCGCGTGGCCCTGGCCCGGGCCCTGGCGGTGGCGCCGCGGGTCCTGCTGCTGGACGAGCCGTTCGGCGCCCTGGACGCCAAGGTGCGCAAGGATCTGCGCCGCTGGCTGCGGCGCCTGCACGACGACACCGGGGCGACCACCGTGTTCGTGACCCATGACCAGGACGAGGCCTTTGAGATTGCCGACCAAGTCGCCCTGATGAATGACGGCCGGATCGAACAGATCGGCGCGCCCCAACAGGTCTATGACCGGCCGGCCAGCGCCTTCGTCTATGACTTCCTGGGCCATGCCAACCGGCTTTCGGGCGTCGCGCGCGACGGCATGGCGGATTTCGGGGCAATGCGCCTGGCAGCGCCGGCCGGGCTGTCCGGGCCGGTCCTGGCCTTCATCAGGCCGGCCGATCTGGTCCCGGTGGACGGCCCCGGTGCGGACCGGCTGAGCGGGACTGTGGTCGGGCTGTTCGCGACCGGTCTGGGGCTGCGCTGCGACCTGGCGGTGCCGGGCCTGGCCGAGCCGGTGGCGGCGGAATTCGTCCGGTCCGCCGGTGGCGATCGCCGAATCGGGCGCGGGACGGTGCTCCATCTTCAGCCCGCCAAGGTGCAGTTCCTGCCGCGGCCCGGGGGTGCGGCGGATCGGCATGGTGCGGGGGAACCCGTCGGCGGCGCTTGACCGCAATGGCGACAGCACCGCGATCTGTGGCCATTATGCCACGGGAGGACGGTGCCCGCCGCCATGGGTGGGCTCGCCCTTGCAATGTTCTGGCACTGTTCCATCATACCGCAAAACGGGGTGGGCGGCGGCCGTGACGGCCGAATTCCAGTCCCCCCCCTGGACGAGCAAGGCTGGTGGCTCGCGCCCGCGGCGACGGATCCGGGCAGGCTGTCGGCGCAGGAGCATGGTTGATGAGTCGGATATTGGGGCTTGAGCGCGCGGGGGCGGTTGCCGTCACCGCTGCCTTCCTGGTGGTGTCGGGTGCCGGACTTCCAGGTGGCGCGGCCTCGGCCGAAACCCGCATCGAAGACCTGCCTTTTGCCGTCGATCATCTGCTGAACGAACCGGAGGGCGAGGCCGCGGCAGGGCCTGCCGATTCGCCGGCCGACGTCCCGGAGACCGCCGGCGACCCGGTTGCGGTCGATCCTGGCGCGCCTGCGGTGGAGACCCCTGCCGTGGCGACGCCTGCCGTGGGCGTGGCGCCGGCGCCGCTGCCGGTCGAGCCGCAGGCCCAGACGCAGCCGCCGTCTCCCGCAGCGACATCGGGCGCGCCTGTGGTCCGGCTACCGGTGCTGGGGCCGCCGCCGCAGCCCGCGCGGACCGGCGCGGCGGCCAGGCCAGCGGTCGGACCAGGTGTCGCGGCAGACGACCTGGAGGGTCGCCTGGGGTTCCGCCCGGAGGCGCTGGCCGGAATTCCCTGGTCTCCCGGCGCGGTCAAGCGGTTCTATGGCCTGATGGGCGGTGCCGGGCCGATTTGGACCGGTGCTGGGCGCGACGCGGCTGCCGTGCCGGCCGTGTTGGACGTGATGGCCCGGGCGGCGGAAGAGGGGCTCGACCCGGCCGACTATCCGCTGGGCACGATCAAGCGCCTGCTGGCCGCCGGCGAAGCACCGGCTGCGGAAGTGCTGATCACCGATGCGGTCATCCGCTATGCCGCCGACCGGACCGGGGCGCGGCTGGCGACCGTTCGGCTGCCGCCCGATATGCGTGAACTGGGGCCTGCCAGCGATGCGGTCCGTCTGGCTGCCGACGCGGCCCTGTCGGCGGCTCCGGCTGCGACCCTGTCGGCCCTGGGACCCCAGGACGCCGGCTATGTCGGGCTGCGTCAACTATTGGCCCGTTACCGGCAGATTGCCCGGGCCGGCGGCTGGCCGTCGCTGGCAAGCGACGGGCCCAAGATCGAGCCGGGCCAGGTCGATCCGCGGGTCACACTGATCCGCAAGCGCCTGTCACTGACCGACGGGGTGCCGGCAACGGCGCCGCAGCCGGGCGACAGCTATTATGATCCCGCGTTGCGCGCAGCGATCGAACGCTTCCAGGCCCGTCACGGCCTGACCCCGGACGGGGTCATCGGCAAGAACACCCTGCGCGAATTGGGCCGTGAGGTGGATTTCCGGATCCGCCAGATCATCGTGAACATGGAGCGCAGGCGCCAGCGTCTCGACGTGGGCGGGCCCGACGGCATTGTCGTCAATATTCCTGAGTTCGCCCTCCGCTACTGGGAAAAGGGCACGCTGGTCCTGAAAACCAAGGTCATTGTCGGGCGGGTCAGCCGCAAATCCCCCCTGTTGTCGAGCCGGGTCAGTTCGGTGATCATCAACCCGACCTGGACCGTGCCGTCCAAGCTGGCCGGCGAGGATATCGTCCGGCACGTGTTGGAGAACCCAAACTATATCGAGGAGCACGGCTTCACCATCTATTCGGGCTGGGGCGAGGATGCCGAGATCATCGATCCCGCGACGATCGACTGGACGATGATGCCCCGCAACAAGAGCTTCCCGTTCCGTCTGCGCCAGCGTCCGGGTGCGGACAACTCCCTGGGCGTTCTGAAAATAAACTTCGCCAATAAATATGCGGTCTATATGCACGACACCCCGGATCGCCACCTGTTTACCAAGGAACTCAGGGCGATCAGTTCCGGTTGTGTCAGGGTCATGAACCCACTCGACCTGGTTGAACATCTGTTGGCCGGCACGGCGTGGCGGCGGGACCGGATCGAAAGCCGAATTGGCGGAGAATTGACCTGGATCGGGGTCAACCGCGATATTCCGGTGCGGTTTACCTATGTCACTGCCTGGGTCGACGACAAGGGGCTCGCGCAGTTCCGCGACGACCTCTATGGCATCGATCAGAGAATCGCGTCATCCCTGGGTCATCCGGTGCGAATCACCGCCGAGAGCGAGGCCCGTCCGGTCGCCGCCGCGGTCCCCTGACCGGTTGAGCCAATTCGGGGCGGCACCGGAAATTGAGAATGAACCGCACGGGCTTTTGTTGCCGAACCGGCGTGTTGTGCTAAATCCCACCAAATTGGGGATTGTTCCCAAATCGGTGCGGTTTAGGCACAGTCAAGAGAAATTCGCGGTTGCCTGACAGATTCCCAACTGTACTCTGTTTCACGTGAGGACATGAGGCATAGCTGCTGATTGTCCATGAGTGCAGCGGAGAATTCCGCCATAAACGTGACGGCCCGGGCCATGGCCCGGGCCACTCGACGCGAAAACGCCGAGCCGGACTGCGCTTGCAGAGGGACCCACTGGGTTGCAACGCGGACCACCGGCCTGGCGACGTGAGATAGGGGACGAGGGGATGGCATTGAGTCGGTCGATTCGCGACTTTTTTCATTCGGAATCCACCCAGGGGCCTGCACCAGAGACCGCTTCCGAGGACTTCGCCGGGGCGCGCGTGTCGTGCCGCGTTCCGTCAGAGTGCGAGCCGCATCGCCGCGGCCTGCTGATGGGGGCATTGGGGGCCGGGCTGGTGATTGCAGCCGGGCTGATTGCCCCCGACGAGGCGCTGGCCGCCCTCGGCGGCACCCGGCGGATCAAGCTTCACAACGTCAACACCACCGAAAGCTTCGACGGCGTCTACTGGCGCGACGGCGCCTATGTGCCCGAGGCCCTGCAGACCCTCAACGTCGTGCTGCGCGATCACCGCGCCGAAGAGGTGACGGTGATGGATCCGGGGGTGTTCGACTATCTGCTGTCGCTGCAAAGCCGCCTGGGCTTCAGTGGCCCGATCGACATCATCAGCGCCTATCGCAGCCCCAAGACCAACGCCGCCCGGGCCAAGGTCAACAAGGCGGTGGCCCGCAACAGCTTTCACATGAAGGGCATGGCGCTGGATATCCGGATGGCCGGCCGTCAGCCCAAGGGCG
>JAJFJE010000044.1 GCA_021774355.1 Alphaproteobacteria bacterium | reverse complement strand
CCGATGTCCCGGTGGGCGTGCTGTTGTCCGGCGGGGTCGATTCGAGCCTCATCGTGGGGTTGCTGGCCGAGGAGGGCCAGAGCGGGCTGATGACCTTCTCCGTCGGGTTCGAGGAGGCCAATGGCGAGAAGGGCGATGAATTCGTCTATTCGGACCTGATCGCGAAGACCTTCGCGACCGACCACCACCAGATTTTCGTGCCCTCGGCCGAGCTGATTGGCGCGCTTCCGGCGACCATCCACGCCATGTCGGAGCCGATGGTGTCCTACGACAATATCGGCTTCTTCCTGCTGTCCCGCGAGGTCTCGAAGCACATCAAGGTGGTCCAGTCGGGCCAGGGTGCCGACGAGGTGTTTGGCGGCTATCACTGGTATCCGCCGCTTGCGGCATCGAACGACGTGGTCGCCGACTATGCCCGGGTGTTCTTCGATCGCAGCCATCAGGTCCTGGCGACCCAGCTTGCTCCCGAATGGATGCCCGAGACCGACGTCAGCCGCGCGCTGGTCGCCGAGCATCTGCTGGCACCGGGCGCCGCAACACCGGTCGACGCGGCGTTGCGCCTCGACTCCCAGGTCATGCTGGTGGACGACCCGGTGAAGCGGGTCGACAACATGACCATGGCCTGGGGCCTGGAGGCCCGGGTGCCCTTCCTCGATCACGAACTGGTCGAGTTGGCGGCCACGGTCCCGCCCGCGCTGAAGCTGGCGGATCATGGCAAGGGCGTCTTGAAGGACGCCGCCCGCCTGGTCGTGCCGAGCGCGGTGATCGACCGCAAGAAGGGCTATTTCCCGGTGCCCCAGCTCAAATATATCGCCGGACCCTATCTCGACCTGGTGCGCGACGCCCTGTCGAGCCGGCCGGCGCGCGAGCGGGGGCTGTACCGCGCCGATTATCTCGACCGCCTGTTCGCCGACCCGGCCGGCCATATCACGCCGCTCCAGGGCTCCGAGCTCTGGCAGGTCGCCCTGCTCGAACTGTGGCTCCAGTCCCACGATCTCTGAGGTGGCCCATGGCTGACGGCAAGCGACAGGACACGGACGGGACTCCCGCCGGCAAGCGGTCCGACATCACCCTCGACTGCGGCTGGGGCCGGCTGATCTTCGCCCAGACCTTCGCCGAGCCGCCGGCCTTGGCGGCCACCGCCCGGGCGGAGCAGCCGGGCCGGCGCGATATCGTGTTCTATGTCCGCGATCCCCATGTCCTGCTGGCCAGCGCGCCACAGGACCTGTTCCTCGACCCGTCCCACACCTACCGCCTGCCGCTTGCCGGCTACGACGCCAAGGGGCCGGAACCCCGGGGTTTCTTCATCCGCCGGCTGACCTCGCAGGCCGATGCCGAAGCCATTAACCGCATCTATGCGGTCCGCGGCATGGTGACGGTCAGGCCGGAATTCTTCTGGGCCCAGCGCGACGCCCGGGCGATCACCTATTTCGTCGCCGAGGACGAGAGCACCGGCGCCATCATCGGCACGGTCACGGGGATCGATCACGGCGCGGTTTTCGACGACCCGGAACGGGGCTCCTCGCTGTGGTGCCTGGCGGTCGACCCCCAGGCCCGGCCGTCCGGCGTGGGCGAGGCCCTGGTCCGCCGGCTCGCGGAATATTCCGCGGCCCGCGGGGCCGCTTACCTCGACCTGTCGGTCATTCACAACAACGAGCAGGCAATCGGCCTTTACGAGCGCCTGGGCTTCGCCCGGGTGCCCCTGTTCGCGGTCAAGCACAAGAACCCGATCAACGAGACCCTGTTCACCGGCCCGGACACCGATCACGCGCTGAACCCCTACGCCACGATCATCGTCAAGGAAGCCCGCCGGCGCGGCATCCGGGTCGAGGTGACCGACGCCGAAGGCGGCTTTTTCCGCCTGTCCTATGGCGGACGGTCGATTCATTGCCGGGAGAGCCTGTCCGAGCTGACCACGGCGGTCGCCATGTCGATCTGCGACGACAAGGCGGTGGCCCGGCGGATCGTCAGCGCCGCGGGCATCCGCGTCCCCGCCCAGATCGAAGCGGCCGGCGACAGCGAGGCGATGGCCGCATTCCTCGCCCGCCACGGCCGGGTGGTGGTGAAGCCCGCGCGGGGCGAACAGGGCCGCGGAATCGCCGTGAACCTGTCAACCATGGCCGAAGTCGAGGCGGCCGTTGCGGAGGCGCGCCGCTATGCCGACATCGTGCTGATGGAGGAGTTTGTCGACGGCCAGGACCTGCGCCTGGTGGTCATCAACTACCGCCTGATCGCCGCGGCCCTGCGCCGCCCGGCCTGTGTCGTCGGCGACGGCAAGCGCGACGTGCGCAGCCTGATCGCAGTCCAGAGCCGACGGCGGGCGGCCGCCACCGGCGGCGAGTCCCGGATCCCGCTCGACGGCGAAACAGAGCGCACCATCCGGACCGCTGGTTTTGCCCTCGACAGCGTGCTGCCCGAGGGCCAGGAATTGCAGGTGCGCAAGACCGCCAACCTGCACACCGGCGGGACCATCCACGATGTCACCGACACGGTGCACCCCGACCTGGTCGATGCCAGCATCAAGGCGGCGCGGGCGATCGAGATCCCGGTGGTGGGCATCGATCTCATGGTCAAGGCGCCCCATGGCCCCGACTATGTCTTCATCGAGGCGAACGAGCGGCCCGGCCTCGCCAACCACGAGCCCCAGCCGACCGCAGAGCGCCTGGTCGACTTGCTGTTTCCCCTGTCCCTGCCCGCAGTGGTCCGGCAGGCTGTTGCCGAACAATATCAGGGCCAAGGAGCCGAGCGATGACGCGGCAGACCATCGACACCGCCTATCTGGTCGAAACCCTGCAGCATCTGCTCAGCATTCCCAGCCCCACGGGCTATACCGACACGGTCGTCCGTTTCATCGCCGCCGAACTGGAAGAGCTTGGCCTGGCAGTGGAAATGACGCGGCGGGGCGCCATACGCGCGATCCGCCCGGGCACCGACCCGCGCGGCGCCCGCGCCGTGGTCTCCCATGTCGACACGCTGGGTGCCCAGGTGAAGACCCTGAAGGACAATGGCCGCCTGATGGTCGTGCCGATCGGCCACTGGTCGGCGCGCTTCGCCGAGGGCGCGCGGGCCACCGTGTTCACCGAAAACGGCGGCTATCGCGGCACCATCCTGCCCCTGAAGGCCTCGGGCCACACCTTCAACGAGGAAATCGACACCCTGCCCGTCGGCTGGGACTATGTGGAGATGCGGGTCGACGCGCTGGCCCGCGACAAGGCGGATCTGAAGCGCCTGGGCATCGAGATCGGCGACATCATCGCCATCGACCCCCAGTCCGAATTCCTCGATAACGGCTATATCGTCTCGCGCCATCTCGACAACAAGGCGGGGGTGGCGATCATGCTGGCCGCGGTCAAGGCCCTGCAGGAAGCCAAGGCCGAGACCCCGGTCGACAGCCACTGGCTGTTCACCATTGCCGAAGAGGTCGGCGTCGGCGCCTCGTCCATCATAACCCCCAATATCGCGGCCATGATCACGGTCGACAACGGCACCACCGCGCCGGGCCAGAATTCGGACGAATTCGGCGTCACCATCGCCATGGCCGACCAGACCGGCCCGTTCGACTATCACCTGACCAAGAAGCTGGTCGAACTGTGCCGGACCAACGACATCCGCTATCAGAAGGACGTGTTCCGCTATTACCGCTCGGACTCGGCCAGCGCCATCGAGGCCGGCGCCGATGTCCGTACCGCGCTGATCACCTTCGGGATCGATGCCTCCCACGGCTATGAGCGCATCCACCAGCATGCCCTGCGCTCGCTCGCCGAGTTGATCACCGCCTATGTGGTGAGCCCGGTCGCCATCAAGCGCGACTTCGAAGGCACCGCGGGACGCAGCGGCTTCACCACCCAGCCGATCGTTCAGGCCCGCCAGGTTCTGTCGCCCGACGTCTCAGGCCGGCTGCTGAAATCGGACTCGCGCTAGCCCATCGTCACGCGAAGCGGAAGCCGGTTGGCGGTTCGAAAATGCGTCGGTTCAAGGCGTCAGGGCATTCACGGCTGACGTTCATGCGGTGAATGCGGCCGCGGCGCAACGCCAGAGCCCCGGCGCCGCGCCGCCTCAATATTTGCCGGCGACCAGGGCGGCCAGGGGGCTCTGCGGCCGCGGGCCGAAATGGCCGATCACCTCGGCGGCGCAGAGCGCCCCCAGGCGTCCGGCCCGGCCCAGGCCCAGGTCATGGGTCACGCCATAGAGGACACCCGCGGCATAGAGATCGCCGGCGCCGGTGGTATCGACGACCTCGGCAACCGGCTCGGCATCGATCATATGCACCTCCTCAC